>CP069393.1:1640000-1940000 GCA_016887505.1 Clostridia bacterium
ACGTTCGCCGCCTTGATTGACGGCAAGGCGCAGCCCACGCCCGACTTCCTGGCGTTTACGAACATCGCTTCCGCTCTGTTTCAAAGTACAAATCTGAAAAACATTCGGGTTATCCCAGCCTTCGCGCAAGGCAGAGTGGGAAAAGATAAACCGCACAGGCTCTCGGCGGTCAAGCAGGCGTTCCTTGTCCTTCATGATGAGGTCATAGGCATCCGCGTCGTCGGATGTGCGTTCTTTTCTATCGCCGAGCTTACTGTCTACCATACGACCACTTTTCTTATCAATTGAAAAGTAACCAGCATGTGTCCGCTCGACCTCAATACCGTCAAGATACGCAAGGTACTCCGTCGTGTCAGTTAAGGCAAGCTGCATACTGCCGACGATGGCTTTGTACTCCTCCTCGAAAATCTCAGCATAGGTGCCGCCCTGTGCGTTGCCTGAAGCATCATACTGCTTGTACTTCGCCACTTCATCAATAAAGAAAAGCGATAAAACCTTCACGCCTTTGGTAAATAACTGCCGCTCCCGCTCGATATGGGACAGGATGGTTTCCCGTATCTGAATACGACGCAACTGATCCTCACTGACCGCACCGATAACATCCCCGGCAAACAACTTCTTACCGTTTGTAAATTCAACGGAAGAATCTCTGCCGTCAATTCGCAAAACGGTATAGCCGTCCTTATATTCGGCAAGCTCACCGGAGTTATCGAACAGGCTATAACCTTCGGTTACTACCCGTGTTTTTGGGCTGAACCCGGTCTTATTCTTTATGTCAAATTCGATTGTCGCCGTGGGGTTGCCCTTCGAAAGGTTTATGCTCTGCACATAAACATACCCTTCTGTGGCGGTGCTACCGGAAACCGAAATACCCTTGACGGCTATCTTTTTTACGAGCCGTTTGTTATAAGCCTCGATCGCATCCAAGCGGTAAATCATATTGTACAGGCTGTCAGCTTTGTGGGTCGCAGAATATCGAAGGGTGACAAGGGGAGCGAACTCCTTCAATCGCTCTTTGGTTGCCGCACCCTCGACCGACTGTGGCTCATCTATAATCAATATCGGGTTTGTTTTTGCAATGATATCAATCGGACGGCGTGAGCGAAACTCGTCCAGCTTCATATAGATACGCCGGGCATCCTTGCCCCTTGCGTTAAATGCTTGGCTGTTGATGATCATCACATTAATTGCACTATCAGAAGCGAACCGGTCAATCTCAGTGAGCTGCGAGGAATTATAAATGAAATAACGGATTTTCTTACCGTAATCCTCGGCAAAATGCTCCTCCGTCATTTGGAAGGACTTATAAACCCCCTCACGAATAGCTACACTTGGCACAACGATGATAAATTTACTCCAGCCATACCGTTTGTTAAGCTCGTACATGGTCTTGATATATGTATAGGTTTTGCCAACACCTGTTTCCATCTCAATGGTTAGGTTAAAACGGCCTACAAGTGAATCGGACGGTTTTATACCACCTTGCCGCTGAGTGGTGCGGATATGCTCCAGTATTTTGTCATCAGTAACAACTATAGGCGCATTGCTGAAGCCCGTAAAATCCTGTGTTTGGGATAGGGAAAGCTGTCCCAAACCGGAATCTATCATATATGTTGGGGTGCGAAACGGTTGACCTGCGAACGCATCGCAGACCGCTTTTGCTGCGTCTGCCTGAAAAGGCTGATGCCGGAATTGTAGTTTCATTCGCCAGCACCTCCGCATTCTTTTTTAGTTTTCATCATATCACCCTCACATTCGTGTTGGGTGCAAGCAGCTTGAAGATTTCAAACACGTTTATTTTTTCAGGCGAACTGGAAAAGCTGCTGTCGCGGAACACGGCACGCAAGGGCTTGCGGCTTGCTATCTCGCGGATTGCCTTTTCGCTGATACGATCTTCAAAGCAAGCAATCAGGTCACCGTCGTTGTAGGTATGGACGGTGAAGCCGTCGATTTTTTCGTGGGTGTGGGGCATGGATAGCGGCAAGCCCCATTCGAGCAGGCAACCGTAGAGCAAATCCATATCGGTGCGGTCGGGCTTAATGTTGCTTTCCATTTGCAAAATCAAGTCCTGCGTATAGTCACCCGCCGCGTAGTACACATCGTTCATGTTGGTATCGTCCAGCTTGAGGACACGGAAACCGATATCGAGATTCAGCGCGGTCAACCCCGCTTCAGCTTTGATTTTATCCCCGGCACGACGGATGCGTTCTTTGCCGATTTCACAGATATTTTTATAGCCCGCTTTGTAGGCTTCAGATTTTTCATCGGTGACTTCGGGCAGCTGCACCATTATAAATTTTCGCTTGCCGCCGTCCTCGGCGTTGAGTTGCATTAAAGCGTCTCCCGTTGTTCCGCTTCCAGAGAAAAAGTCGAAAACGATATCATTACCTTTGACAACAACCTTTAGAAGATATTTCATAAGATTCAACGGTTTTGGATTATCAAACTTTACTTCTGTAATAAGTTTTTTTAAGTAAACCGTTGTGCTTTGTGCATCAAAGACACCCCAGTTGCTTTTGATTGCTTTATTCTCATTGGTCATTTCTCGCATGAATTCCTTCTGTTTTGGAAGGGTATCTTTCCATAAGATCCGGTTTTCCTGTATCATCCTTTCCAGCGATTCTTTTGAGAACGCCCAAGTATTTGTATATTCTCTACCTGTATTGGGATCGGTTATTGTAAAGGAATCTTCAATTGGCTTTGTCGTGCTTTTAATATTTGACTCGCGCCACGGTCCCCTTGGGTCATTATCTGGGTTTTTGAACCCATCCGTCTCCTCATTGCGCTCTTCACCAATAAAACTAAACTTGTCGCTTCTCTGGTAAACGACTATGTATTCATGGACATTGACCATCATATTTCTTGGGGGGACACCTTTTGCGGAGGACTTTTTATCCCATACAACGGAGTCTACATAGTTAGCTTCACCAAAAATTTCATCCATCATGGCTTTTAAGGTTGAATGCTCGTGTTCATCGATACTCACAAAAATTGCCCCATCTTCCGTTAATAAATCCCTTGCAATCCGTAAACGAGAATATATCATACTACACCAGTCAGAATGCATACGGGGGTTGCTGATAGTATTTTCGCGGAAGTTTCTTTGCCCGCTCTCATCGAACATATCTACTGCCTCTTCATATTCGTCATCGTCAGCACGATAATTATCAGGATACAGGAAACTATCGCTCCCTGTGTTGTACGGCGGATCTATGTAGATCATCTTGACTTTGCCCAAATAGCTCTCTTGCAAGAGTTTGAGCACGTCAAGGTTGTCGCCCTCTATGTAAAGATTTTCGGTTGTATCCCAATCCTTGCTTTCCTCCACGCAGGGGCGGAGTGTCTTGCGGATAGGTCTTCCGGCCTCGGCAATGGCGGCGCGTTTGCCCACCCATGTAAATTCGTACGCTTCATCGCCGTATACATCCTCACCAAGCATGGAGCGCAGTAGGTCAAAATTAACCTTCCCCTCGGTCACTACGCCGGGGAAAAGTTCGGCAATTTTCGTCACATTCTCGGCGGTGAGATTCGGGGTTTCGAATTTCATTTTATCCATATCAATTATCCTCCTATTTATGGCAGTTTCTCAATGATCGGTTGAGCCAAGTTCCAAACAGCCGTGGCGTAACCTGCTATCTTTGCAAGGGTTTCTGCATCCTTGATTGTTTGCGTTATCCTGCCCATAACCTTGGTATAGACGGATTTCGCTTCGGCTTGGCTTCTTGCCTTGGCGATGGTCAATACTTCGGCAATTATCTCAATCAATTCATCTTGCTGCTCATTGCTCTTGCTGATAAGGTCAACAAGTGTATAGAGGTTCGCCGTGTTTTGCTCGATGGCGCGGAGGCTTCGGATTGTTTCTTCACGATAGGCGGCTTCTGCTGCTTCTTTTCGTTCACGCTCTCTTTGGACAGCTTGCATCGACCGCTCCATGTCACGTTGATTTGCAGCTATCGAGTCAGCTACCGAATTAGCAAGGTGATTTGTTGTTGAAAAATCTATTCTCGGCATATTTGCCGGATCTAACTTGAATCCATCACTCATTGTAGTTCCTCCAGTTCTTTTTTAAGTCGTTTCAACTCGCCGTTCAACTCAACTTGTTTATTAAACTGCTTTTCACGCAGTAGTTTCTTTTCTAAGGCGACAATATCGCGTTCGAGTCTTTGCCGCTGTTTATCACGGTCTACGGCTTCTTCAATATCGCCGTCCGTTCCGAGTCGACCACCCGATATCTGCCGCGCCAAGTTTTCGTACACCGCATCCAAATTTAACCCATCGAACCTCAACATAAAACCACCAAGCGGCTGCCAGTCGGTGTTGTAGAACGTGCCGGATGCTTCAATCCACACCTGCGCCTCGTCGCCGAACACGAGGATAAACAGGATTTTATACGGTATTGCTTTGGCAATGGCGGGCAGAACCCGCTTGTCGAGTTCCCGTTGGCGAAGCTGAATTTCAAATATCTGAATTTCCGCAACTGTTTCGCCTGCACTGATCGCCATCGTGCTATCTGCAAGCTTGTTTCGCCAGAAGACTGAATCTATCTGGTCTTTTATCATGTCGCGCGACTGCGGCGTGAGAGTGGCGTTTTGGTAGAGCTTCTCTTTCGCAATGCGGCGGTTTACCTGCGTTGTGCGTGGCAATCCTAACATCTCGTCACCTCACCACAAGGAAGCAAATCAATTCAAAATCATCCAGCCCGCTGATATTGGTATTTAGGGCAGATGTGCCGCCCGGGCTGAACAAGCTATCGATATCGCTTTCCTCTTTTACTTCAATAATTGAGTTGATTGCATCCGATAACAACGTGGACACGCCGCGCATATCTCGCCCGTCTTTTGTCTCTTTGTTGAAGTCTTGGCAGGCTTCCATCGTTGGTTCGGTTTTGCCCCTGCATAGAGACCGGAACTTGTCAAGCAGTTCCTTTGGGGAAAGATGGTCGCAAATGACTTCACCGTCCGTTCCTATATACACCATGTAAAACGGGTGGAGGCGGTTCTGCATATCAATGTTTACGCTGTTATTGCGGTTCTTCAACACGAACACAATTCCCGGCGGACAATCCTCCGAAGCGGGGACAACCGCATGAAGCCCAAAAGGAACTTTATCCATATCGCCATTGTTTTTAACATATTCAAGCAGGTCAAGCCTAAATTCGTTCAGTCCCAAATCCATAATGGAGATGCCCGACTGCATATCTTCTATATCCACAACTTCCTCTTGAAGTCGTTTGAGTTGCGCTTTGCGGTATTCAAGGTCGCCTTTTTCCTCGGCGTTGATAAGGTCGTCGTCACCGGTTGCGGTCATGACAGAAATCCGCATCCTTGTTTCCACCCTACCTTTAAGGGAGAGATACTCATCCAAATCCACGTCCGGCCAGAAGTTGACAAGCTGAATAACCTCGTTGCGGCTGCCAATACGGTCAATCCGCCCGAAACGCTGAATAATACGGACGGGGTTCCAGTGAATGTCGTAGTTGACGCAATAGTCGCAGTCTTGCAGGTTCTGACCTTCTGATATGCAGTCTGTGGCAATCAGCACCGAAATGTCAGCGGTGTTGTTTGGCATCAACAGGTTTTTGTCCTTTGAAATCGGGGAGAACAAGGTCAGCACCTCGTTCATAGAAGCCCGCTGTCCCTTTATCGTGGTTTTGCCATCAACGCTTCCCGTAATCATCGCCGTATCAAGCCCAAATTTAGACTTCACGAATGAACTGACATGGTGGTACAGATACTCCGCCGTATCTGAGAATGCTGAGAATATCAGGATCTTTCGGTTTCTATCGTTAATCGGATTCGTCAGTTTGCCTTCGATAAGTCCGAAAAGCGTCTGGAGTTTTGTGTCGTGTTTTGGTGTGATATCGTCAATCAGCATTTTCAGTAAGGCAAGCTCCTCGCTGTCTTCTGAAAGCCTGTCCCGCCAGGTTTTATAATCCATGTCGCCAAGGTCAATTTTGATGCTGTGTTCGGCAGCAAAATACTCCGTATTGCGATCATCATCGTCGAAGTCTGCGTCGCCTGTGAGTTCCCGTCCGTCTATAACCGAATAGCCGCCACTTGTGTAGGCATCTATTTCGGCAATTGTGCTATCAATTAATTGCTTAACCCGCCCAACAGTGAGCCGAAAGGACTCTACGGAGCTTTCGAGTCGTTTCATTAGGTTTATGCTCATCAAGCGGCGTATGCCCATTTCACGCCCTGCGCGGTTGATGTTGCGGGAAGTATCAACATATTTATGGAGCATACTTGGGAATATGTAATCGGTAGGGATATACACCGAGAGATTCAATTTCATTAGCTGATAGTAAATTTCGCTGTAGTTTATTGCGCTTTCTAAATCGGTCAGGCGCGGTCGCAAAGAGATGGGCTTCAATCGTTCGGGGAATGAGCCTATCTCCTTCATATTGTAATATTTTTCTATATGTTTACGGGAGCGAGCGATGGTCACGCTGTCCAGCACCTCAAAAAAGTCGAAATCGAGTGACTTTAACAGCGAGTTCGTAGTTCTTTCGTCCTCTTCCTTCTTGTTCCACTGGTTGAATTGCTTTTGGGCGCTTCTAAAAATTTCATCTATTGTGCGATTTATGCCGAGTTTCTCATTGATGAGACTCGGATTGCCCTCATAAGCAAGTTCAAGCTGGTGGCGAAGATCGGTAAAACGGTTGTTGACTGGAGTTGCCGAAAGCATCAAAACCTTCGTCTTTACTCCCGTGCGTATAACACGGTTCATTAAACGAAGGTAGCGATTCTCGCGACGGTCTTCTCCATATACTTCACCGCCGTTTCTAAAGTTGTGGGACTCATCGATTACCACAAGGTCATAATTGCCCCAGTTAAGCCTATCCAAATCAAGCCCGTTGGATTTGCCGCGATCCCTTGAAAGGTCCGTATGATACAGCACATCATATCGCAAGCGGTCGGCAGCTATTGGGTTGTTCACATAGTTGTCTTTATATGTATTCCAGTTATCCGACAACTTCTTAGGGCACAAAACAAGCACGGAGCGGTTGCGATTTTCATAATACTTAACGACAGCAAGGGCGGTAAATGTTTTACCAAGTCCTACGCTGTCTGCAAGGATACATCCGTTATATGATTCAAGTTTGTTAATAATCGCAAGTACGGCGTCCTTTTGGAATGCATATAACATATTCCAGATTTTACTCTCTTTAAATCCCGTCGCTTCATTGGGTAAAACGTCCTCGGAGATATCCTCCAAGAACTCATTGAAGATATTGTATATTGCCACAAAGTAAATAAACTCTGGTGCGTTTTCGTTATAGGCCGCAGTGATACCATCGATGACCTGCTCAGTCACATCTTGCATCAGGCTCTTGTCGTTCCAAATTTGATTAAACATACGGATATACTCGCCGGAGAGCGGCGCAAACATCTTATTAACCGGATTAATGATATTGTTGCCACGCTCGCAACCGATGTCGGAAGTGGTGAACCCATGTAGTGGCATATAGGTCGTGCACTCATTTCCTTCAACATTCATAAAACCGCTGATGTTCCCGCCTGTGAGGTTGGAACGGAATTTTACCTTCTTACGAATCCAGTCGGAACACTCGCGGGCAATTGCCTTTTGTGTCAATTCATTACGAAGCTTCACTTCAAACTCCGTGCCGTAGAGTGAACGCTCACGGTTAAGACGTGGGATATAGAACTCTCGTTTTTCCTTGGGCGCCTTCTCATGCAGGAAAGTCGGTGAGGTGAAAATAAAACGCAACTCATTGATGCCATCAAGCTGTTTCTTGAGGGCTTGGTACGCATATATGGAGAAACAGGCAGCCGCTATGGACAGCTTGTCGCCCTTGTTTATCGAAACGGTCAAGTCGTCCTTAACCGTTTTATTCACATTATCAAGCATTTCTGGCATCTGCATATTATTGACTCCTTAGAATTTCATTCGATTTACTCCTTGATTTTGCCCTTGCGTACCCACTCGTCAACTTCGGAGACTTTAAACTTATAGCGTTTCCCGGCTTTATTAACGGGGAGTTTACCTTCCCGCATCCACGTGCGGACAGTGTCCTTGCTTACACTGAGATACTCGGCGATATCCTCAAGATTCACCCATTTTTCGGTTATATTCTTATCAATCTCGTTGCTCATGTCAAAACCTCCATAATGTATATATCTCGTTTTGTTGTGGTTACAACTCTTAAAACAGAGTGTTTATTACATCTGCTTTGCGCAGCTTCTCAATTAGATTTATCTGTTTTATCGTCCAATGTGTACGATCAAATTCATTAAATGCCGAAGCGCTATCGATAGAGAGTTCACAAGTAAGCTCATTGAGTCGGCGCTGCGATATGGCGTACAGCAAATGAAAACACACCTTGATGCCGTTATCTTGAACTATTACTTCATCAACAAATCCGAGATAGGCATCTTGATTTTCACCTGCACGACCATATTGATGATTTCTGCTTGCGAATATAGCCGGGAAGGTTTTTATTGCTGTAATGGCCCCCATATCTAATTTGGCGTATTTGGCTTTTAATTCGGGTGCTATACTCTCGGTCAAAGCACATTCCTTCGGTACCATAAAATGGCCTCCGGTGAACAATTCATCACCAATAACGAAAAGACTATAATAATTCTCATTTACAGTGCGTCTTGTCGGAAGCGTGACCCCACTTGTCTGAACTACAGGAATATACACGCTTTTCATATTCACTGCATTCGCGTGAGCAATCAGCGTGTTCCCATCACCGGGTAGGTTTATATTTGCCGATGCACCACTCGACGGAAGAACGGTGGATGAGATCGGTTTCAGTTTATCACTCATCTTTTTGCCCTCCGTTATTAATATTTACTGTATCTACATGATTATAGAAACTGTTGTTATTGCCGGATATGTTGAAATTGAAGAATGTAGGATTGTTGTTTATAACCTGCTGCGTCAAGATGGATGCGTCAGGCTCTTTCTCTGCCGACTGTTCCTCATTAGGACTTTCATCATTTGTCATTGGTTCGTCCACTAATGGCTCATCAACAATTTCAGCATCGACACTTTCTCCAAAGCCTTCACAATAGTTTAGCGTAATATTCCTTGAAATGAGGTTTGCAAGGTTCCCTTTATATTCACGCTTTCCCCCTCCGGTTGAAGGACACCATAAATTGATTGTTTCCTTGCCAAAAGTATTCTTTTCTGAACGGGTTACTGCAAAATGCCAAACACCTAATAAAAATGATTGCAGGCAAACACTTGTTGCTTTGAGAATGTCGGATTTTGTTATTGCATCACCGCTTTCCGAAGCAAAGAAAAGTTGATTATCACCGATGGAGTCATCAGCTTCAATCAAGGCTAAAAGTTCTATAACCAATCTTTCGTCTTTTCTCATGCTGCCTGTATCAATGAGCAATGCTATTACCTTAGACATTTCGGCTAATACGGAGGGGTAATTATCTTTGATTCGCGTATTGAATGCAGTCAGTGCCGCATCGTCACCAAAAGGATATATTGAGCCTCCTTCATTTTTACAGGTCTTATATTCTGAAGTATTGCCGCTAACTGTGCTGTCAGCGAATACAAATATGTTCTGCCAGTCAGGAACGATCACCTTAGATAAGGCGAACAGAGCTATGGGTTCGGAATAAGGCTCCGGATTCCCCGTATAATATTCATTTGCTCCACGTAGGGGCTTTCTTGCACGTAAAAACAATGTAAGGAAAGTGCCGCCGCAAAGACGCTGCTTTACTATTTTTGCCATATATTTTCACCGCTTTTCAAAAAACTAACTCGGCGAACTCTAACCAACTCTACGAAGTATGGTTGGCGAACTCGGCGAACCATTTTATGTCCTTGTGAGAAATCGCAGGGGCATTTTTTGTTGCTCTTGTACGGTGGCGAAGGTGCAAAAGCCAAAATAACAACCCACACTAAACACTGTTAAACCATTATATCACGCACCAATCCGAAAAACAATGATAACAGTGTGAATCTGTACAAACTTCCATATTTCCTCCCTGCGATTGCTCACGCAATTCAAATCACAGGAGGAAATCTGATGAAAAACCAAGCAAATCAAAGCCAAAACAAGTCTTTCAAACCCACCCCCATTCCACACCGCACGAAATCCGGTGAACCGATGGCCTACTACATCCTATCGGAGGATGGAGCACAGGAATTCAAAGTACCAAGAGCAGAGTGCCTTGCCCGTTCCGAAGAACCCGAAAAACCCTTTCCACAACGCTGGTATGTCGATGAGGAATCCGGCCTTGTTGTCCGTCTGCCCCGTAACCAGATGGGGGAAGACCTTGCGCGGGAGAATATGCGCTCTATATGGCGAGAGCAAAAATATCAAGAGCGGAAATTTCAATGCGTATGGAAAGGAACAAGCAAGTGTAACCAAAAATGTGAGACTTGTAAGTCCCGCACGAGCCGCACTGTTGAACTTGATAAGCCATTGGGTAACGATTCTGACGGCTCGGATACATTTTACGAACCTGCCGATCCCACTGATATCACAGAATTTTTAGAACAAAAGGCTGTATTAGACACCCTCTATGCCGCACTTGCTACCCTCACTCAAAAAGACCGTGAGCTTATAACAGACCGCATTATCCATGAAAAAACCGTGCGTGAATTAGCGCCTAAGTACGATTTTAAATCATCACGCAGCATTACCGTTCATGTCCGCCGTGTCCTTGACATCCTGCGAAATGACGAAGCCCTGAAGAAGTTTTTTGAGTAACCACTCTTCGTGGTACGCAACCGCCCCTCTTCTGTCTGTAGACGGTAGAGGGGCGGTAATGCTTCTCGGAAACGGAGGTAAGAAAATGCAAACAGAAGCAACTGAAAGGAACGCGGAAATGCGTGATGCCGAGCTGGACGAAGAACTTGCAGGCATCCTCACGGCAATAAGTGTCGTGTCTAAACGTCTTGCCAAGAAGCTGCTCGCACTTCAAAAGCAGAAAGAATCCACCAGGGAAGGAGGTGCACCAGATGAGCAAGATGGGCGAACTCGACCTCTGTGTTAGCGAACTTCGTAGTGTTGCACAGTCCCTGAACACCGTAGCTGATAGTTTGACTTCTCTTTTCAGCGGCAGCCAACCCAGAACGTCGGTACAGCCAGAATCAAAGCCAACTTCAAAACCTCTAACGCTGGAAGATGTTAGAGCAGTACTTGCGGAAAAATCTCGCAATGGTCATACCGCCAAGGTTCGGGAACTGCTCGAAAAGCATGGCGCTGCGAAGCTATCAGAAATCGACCCCCAAAAGTACGCTGCCCTGCTCGCAGAAGCGGAGGTACTGGGCAATGGGTAAACATGCACTTCTCTCTGCTTCTTCAAGCCACCGATGGTTGAACTGCCCTCCCTCGGCCCGGCTTGGAGAGCAGTACGAAGATAACGGCAGCAGTTATGCCGCTGAAGGCACGGAGGCACACACCCTTTGTGAGTACAAGTTGAAAACGGCTCTCGGCATCCGCACCAAAGACCCAACCATCAGCCTGACCTACTACTCCGAGGAGATGGAACAATGCGCCAACGGATATGCCGCCTACATCATGGAACTGGTGGAAACGGCAAAGCAAAATTGCGCCGACCCTGTGGTGCTGATTGAGCAGCGTCTCGACTTTTCTAAGTATGTCGAGGGTGGCTTTGGCACCGGCGACTGCGTGATCATCGCTGACGGCACGCTCCACATCGTGGATTACAAGCACGGACAAGGTGTACTGATCGAATCTGACGACAACCCGCAAATGAAACTATACGCCTTGGGTGCTCTGGAGTTGTTTGACGGAATCTATGACATCGACACAGTCAGCATGACCATTTACCAGCCAAGGAGGGATAACATCAGCACCCACACAGTTTTCAAGGAATCACTTTATCAGTGGGCAGCAGAAACCTTAAAACCTATCGCAGAACTTGCCTACGACGGTGAGGGCGAATTCCGGTGTGGCGATTGGTGCCAGTTCTGCAAGGCGAAGCATGACTGCCGCAAACGGGCAGAGCAAAACCTTGAACTCGCAAAATACGAATTCAAGTTGCCTCCCCTTTTGGAAGATGATGAAATCGAATCCATTCTTGGCAAGATAGACGATCTTGTTTCGTGGGCTTCTGACATCAAGGACTATGCTCTTCAAAGTGCACTCAGCGGCAAGCACTGGACAGGTTGGAAACTGGTTGAAGGTCGTTCTAACCGCAGGTACACAAATGATGAGGCAGTCGCTGATGCCGTCAGCGCGGCAGGCTACGACCCATATGAACACAAGGTGATGGGCATCACCGCAATGGAAAAGGCTCTCGGCAAGGTAAAGTTCTCCGAACTGCTCGGCAGTCTGGTCGAGAAGCCACAAGGCAAACCAACGCTCGTACCGGAGGGCGACAAACGTCCGGCAATCCATACAGCAAAACACGATTTTAATGATTATGAGGAGGAAAATTCCAATGGCTAACACGACAAACAATGTAAACACACAGACTCAAAACCCTATGAAGGTCATCACAGGACCCGATACCCGCTGGTCTTACGCTAATGTGTGGGAAGCGAAATCCATCAACGGCGGCACGCCGAAGTTTTCGGTATCACTCATTATCCCCAAGTCCGATACCAAAACCATCGCTAAAATCAAGACAGCGATTGAAGCGGCTTACCGCGAAGGTGAGGCGAAACTAAAAGGCAACGGCAAAACCGTACCGCCCCTTGCCGCCCTCAAGACCCCGCTCCGTGATGGCGACACCGAAAGACCCGATGATCCCGCTTACAACAATGCCTATTTTATCAACGCCAACAGTGCGACCGCACCAGGCGTGGTTGATGCAGACCGTCAGGAAATTATAAACCGCTCGGAAATTTACAGCGGTGTATATGGCAGAGCGAGCATCAATTTCTACGCTTTCAACAGTAACGGCAATAAAGGTATTGCCTGTGGCCTGAACAACCTGCAGAAAATTCGCGACGGCGAACCCCTCGGCGGTAAATCCCGTGCAGAGGATGATTTTGCCACCTACGACGACGAGGATTTCCTCGGATAAATACATTACACCAACTACGGAGGGCGGCAGGGCAACTTGCCGCCTTTTTCGATTATGGAGGTCTTATGAAAACATTATCCATAGATATTGAAACCTATAGCGGCTACGACCTTTCCAAAAGCGGTGTGTACAAGTACGCCGAGTCGCCCGACTTCGATATTCTCCTGTTCGCTTATTCCGTAGATGGCGACGATGTTCAGGTCATCGACCTTGCGGCGGGCGAACATCTACCGCCGGAAATCCTCAACGCACTAACAGACGATAATGTTCAAAAATGGGCGTTCAACGCCAATTTTGAGAGGGTCTGTCTCTCTCGATACCTTTCGGATATGGACATCAGTCTTGACCCCTTCGCCGACAACCACCACTCTGCTGAAATCCTCGGCAAGGCGAAATACCTTAACCCCGCATCATGGCGTTGTGCAATGGTCTGGTCAGCATACATGGGGTTGCCCCTCTCCCTCGAAGGCGCGGGAGCGGTCTTGGGACTTGAGAAGCAGAAACTAACCAAGGGCAAGGATCTCATCAGATATTTCTGCTCACCCTGTAAACCCACCGCCACAAACGGTCAGCGGATGCGTAACCGACCCGAACACGCCCCCGACAAATGGGAAGCGTTCAAAGCATACAATCGCCGTGACGTTGAGACGGAACTCTCTATCCAAGAGCGGCTTGCCAAGTTTCCCGTACCTGATACTGTATGGGAAGAATACGCCCATGATCAAGAGATTAACGATCGTGGCGTAGCTTTGGACATGGCGCTCGTCCGCAATGCCATCAAAGCGGATGCACGCTCCCGTACTGAGTTGACCCGTTTGATGAAAGAACTAACTGATCTGGATAATCCAAATTCAGTACAACAAATGAAACAGTGGCTCGCCGATAACGGTATGGAAACTGATTCCCTCGGAAAAAAAGTGGTAACGGAGCTGCTTAAGGATGCACCTGAGCCACTTGGAAAAGTCCTATCGCTCCGACAGCAATTAGCAAAATCCTCAATCAAGAAATATCAGACGATGGAAAACGCTATCTGCGCTGACGGTCGCGCCCGTGGAATGTTTCAGTTTTACGGCGCTAACAGAACCGGCAGATGGGCCGGGCGGCTCATTCAAATGCAAAACCTGCCGCAAAACCATCTGGCCGACCTTGAAGATGCACGATGGCTTGTTCATGATGGCGAGTTCGCCGCTTTGGAACTGCTCTATGACAACATTCCTGATGTTCTCTCCCAGTTGATTCGCACAGCCTTCGTACCGAAGGATGGCTACAAGCTAATTGTCGCTGACTTTTCGGCGATTGAAGCCCGCGTCATCGCTTGGCTTGCCGGAGAGCGGTGGCGAAACGATGTGTTTGCCACCCACGGCAAGATTTACGAAGCTTCAGCAAGCCAGATGTTCCATGTTCCGATTGAGGAAGTTACCAAGGGTAGCCCACTCCGACAAAAAGGAAAGATTGCCGAACTTGCCCTCGGCTACGGCGGCTCGGTCGGTGCACTCAAAGCGATGGGCGCCTTAGAGATGGGTTTATTTGAAGAAGAACTCCGTCCGCTCGTTTCAGCATGGCGGTCGGCGAACCCAAATATCGTGAGGTTTTGGTGGGATGTTGACCGTGCGGCTATGAAAGCAGTCAGGGACAGGACTGTAACCGAGACTCACGGCATTCGCTTTGGTTATCAAAGCGGGATGCTGTTTATCGTGCTTCCCTCAGGCAGACGGCTTTCCTACGTCAAGCCACGTATCGGAACAAACCAATTCGGCTCAGACTGTGTGACCTACGAAGGCGTCGGTGGCACAAAGAAATGGGAACGTATCGAAAGCTATGGTCCCAAGTTCGTGGAGAATATTGTGCAGGCGATCAGCCGGGATATTTTATCCTTCGCCATGCAGACGCTCCGTCATTGCTCCATCGTGATGCACATCCACGACGAAGTCGTTATCGAAACCGGTCCAGAGATGTCTGCCGAAATTTTATGTCAGCAAATGAGCCGGACGCCGCCTTGGGCTGAGGGACTTTTACTCATTGCCGATGGGTTCGATTGCTCATTTTATAAAAAAGATTAAATGCCGGTACGCAAAACAACCCCTCCTGTCTGTAGGCAGTAGAGGGGTTGTTGCCTCTCGAAAAATAACTTTTCAGGAGGTTCAATATGAACGGATTACAAGTGTTCTCATATGAAGGGAACGAAGTCAGGACTGTTAAAAAGGGTAGCGATATTCTCTGGGTGCTTAAGGATGTGTGCGGCATTCTCGGGATTGAGAAATATCGCGACGCAGCAGCACGATTAGACGACGATGAAAGGGAGCCGGTATTAGTGGACACCCTTGGTGGCCGACAGGAAATGATCGCAGTTACTGAAAGCGGGCTTTACAGCATTATTCTGTTATCCCGCAAGCCCGAAGCCAAAAAGTTCAAACGCTGGGTCACCCATGAAGTGCTTCCCACCATCCGCAAGCACGGCGCGTATGTCACTCCCGCCAAATTAGAAGAGTTGATGAATGATCCCGACTCATGGATTAAAGTTCTGACCGCCCTTAAGGAAGAGCGCGCTGCCAAGGAACGGCTACAACTGGAAGCCACCGAGAATAAACCAAAGGTTATCTTCGCCGATGCGGTATCTGTCTCCGAGGGCACCATTCTTATTGGTGAGTTGGCGAAAATCCTCAAAGGCAACGGTATCGAAATCGGCCAGAACCGTCTGTTTGAAAAACTTCGTCAGGACGGCTACCTCATCAAGCGCAAGGGATCGGATTATAACGCGCCAACCCAAAGGGCGATGGAGTTGGGGCTTTTCCGGGTCAAGGAAACCGCCATCACTCATTCAGACGGTCATGTCACCATCAGTAAAACAACCAAGGTTACAGGCAAGGGGCAGCAATATTTCATCAATCTGTTCCTTGGGAAAGGGGTAAACGAAAATGAATATTGAGAAAAAGCAAGCTATCAAGACGGCTCTGAAGAAGGTTGGGAAGGCAATATGGTCAGCGCTCCCGTGGGTATTGATGTGGATCGGGCTGACATGCTTCTTCTCACTCCTGTTTATCAGCGCGGATAAAAGTGCAGAACGGTCAAAACAGCTTGCTGCGCTTGAAGCTGAGAACGCTATGTACGAATCGGTAAACGCCCGCCTTGATGAAGAAATCGACTGGCTGCGTTCACTCGTTGAGCAGTATTACCAAGGGGAGGTGCCCGATGGACAAGTACAATAGCGAGGGTTATCCCGATCCGACCGCCTATGAAGCATTGACGGCGGTTGCCAAGTCAGAAGTTCCAGTGAAAACTTACCGTCCGCTTGTTTACATCGCTTCACCTTTCGCAGAAGACACAGAAAGAAACATGGAACGGGCACGAGGATATTGTCGCTTTGCTGTTTCCAAGGGATGCATCCCGGTTGCTCCCCACCTCCACTACCCGCAGTTCATGGATGATGATGACAGAGAGCAGCGCGAATTGGGAATGTTCTTTGCCCTGGTCCTGCTTGGCAAATGCGATGAGCTATGGGTTTTCGGCAAACATTCAGAGGGTATGTCCCGCGAGGTCGCTAAGGCAAAAAAGCGCGGTATACCTATTAAGTACTACAACCACAAATGTGAGGTGCTGGAATATGGAACTTAAAATCGCATATGGCGACAGCCGTCTTTCAAAACGGTGGATCAATAAAAAGACCACATTTGAAGGATTGTGCGAGCGGTTCAAAGTCACTCGCCGCACAACTGAAACTGTCGCAGAATACAAGAGATTCACCAAAGACCGTCGCGATGCCGCAAAAGATGTAGGTGGCTATGTTCTCGGGCATCTCAAGGGTGGCAGACGTAAAAAGGATACGGTAGAAAGCCGCTCGGGGATAACCCTTGATGCCGATCACGCCGGTAGTAATTTTATTGACACGGTGGAGATGCTGTTTCCTCACAAGTGCGTGATCTATTCTACCCACAGCCATACACCCGAAGAACCCCGGCTTCGCATGGTTATTCCACTTGCCCGCGAGGTTTCGCCGGACGAATACGCTGCTGTTTCCCGACTGGTAGCGGAAGTCATCGGCATGGACTTCTTTGATGACAGCACCTATGAACCGGAGCGTTTGATGTACTGGCCGTCCACACCTTCCGACGGTGAATACATTTTTAAAGAAATCGATGGCGATGTCCTCGATCCAGACGCATACCTCTCCAAGCTCTCCGATTGGCACGACTGCTCACTCTGGCCTACATCAAGCCGTCAGTCCGAAGTGATACAGCGCAGCATCAGGCAGCAGCAAGATCCGCTCGAAAAAGATGGCGTGGTCGGCGCTTTCTGCCGCGCTTATTCGATTGAAGATGTGATTGCAACATTTCTATCTGATGTATACGAGGCGTCGGCAATGAGCGGCCGTTATGACTATATCCCTGCCGATAGTTCGGCGGGTGTGGTGCTGTATGAAAGCAAATGGTCGTATTCCCATCACGCCACCGACCCCGCCTGTGGCAGGCTGTTAAACGCCTTTGACCTCGTCCGCATCCATAAGTTCACCGATCTTGACGAAAAGGCAGGCTTTAAGGCGATGAGCGCACTGGCAGTACAGGATGAAAATGTAAAACTACTGCTCGCCGAGGAGCGCATTGCCAAGGCAGAAAGCGACTTTGATGAAGATGCTGATTGGAAATCCCAGCTTCAGCGTGAGAAAAGCGGCATACTCTCCAATACCCTCGGCAACCTGCTCCTTATCCTGAACAACGACGAAACCTTAACGGGTATAAGGCATAATCGCCTCGCCAACCAGATATACGGTGACGAACTGCCCTGGGAACGTCCACATAAGCCTTGGCGGGATGTCGATACCGCCCAGCTTGTGGCTTTCGTCGATAAACGCTATGGTACGTTTTCGGCACGAAATTATGAACTTGCGCTGGCTAAGGTTGCCGACGACCGTGCTTATCATCCGATTCGGGAATACCTCGAAGGCTTGCCAGAATGGGACAGAGTTCCTCGAATCGACACACTGCTTATTGATTACCTCGGTGCAGAAGATTCACCTTATACCAGAGCCGTCACCCGTAAGACCCTCGTAGCGGCGGTGGCTCGGATTATTAGCCCCGGCACAAAGCACGACTCCATCCTTGTCCTCAACGGTAAGCAGGGTATTGGAAAATCCACACTCTTCTCCAAACTGGGGCAGCAATGGTATTCCGACAGCCTTTCTATATCTGATATGAAAGATAAAACTGCCCCGGAGAAGCTTCAGGGCTACTGGATTCTCGAACTCGGGGAACTTGCGGGCATTAAGAAAATGGATGTCGAGACAGTAAAATCGTTTATCACCCGCACAGATGATAAGTATCGTCCTTCGTACGGCCGGGCGGTTGAGAGCCACCCGCGCCAGTGCATTATCGTAGGTACGACCAACTCAGACGGCGGATTTCTGCGGGACATCACGGGCAACCGACGCTTCTGGCCTGTTTGGGTATCCGGCGAGAGTAAATACCGCGCTTGGGAGCTTGCGGACATAGATCAGATTTGGGCAGAAGCCCTCGTAAAATACCAAGGCGGCGAAGAATTGTTCTTAAAAGGCGATGTTGCTATGGCGGCGTTTGCCGAACAGCGCAACGCTATGGAAAACGACGAGCGCGAGGGCATGGTTGTAGATTACCTTGAAACCCTGCTACCTGAAAGCTGGGATGCAATGGACCTTTATCGCAGGATCGAATACATCCGTTCACCTGACGACCCCACAAGAGCGAGCGGAAGCGTCCGCAGGAATCAAGTCTGCGTGATGGAGATATGGTGTGAGTGCTTTGGAAAGTCCCGCGAGTCCATAAAGAAAGCTGATTCCTACGAAATCCAAGGTATCTTGAACCGTATCGGCGGCTGGTCTCTATTCGACGGAAATAAGACCGGCAAAAAATCCTTGCCCATCTATGGCATTCAGAGGGTGTTCGTCAGAACGGAATGAAGCATTTTTATTGCCTGTCTGCTCGTTTTGGGGCTTAGGCAACCAAGCTCGGCAAAGTCGCAAGCCCCTACTAAATCAGTGTTCTACGGTTGCTCTTTCCCTTATTGCCCATTTTATTCTATTAATTTATATAGGTAAGGATAAGGGTAATAGGCACACGGGAAACGCACGCGTAGTAATTATAGGAAAAATCGGGCAATCGGCAATTGAGAAATTGGAGGTTATCGTGAGAGAGAAAACCATAGAACAGAAACTCGTCCAAGCAGTCAAAGCAGTGGGCGGTATCGCACCTAAATTTACAAGTCCCGGTTTCGATGGAATGCCCGACCGCCTTATTCTCCTGCCACGTGGCAAAATCGCCTTTGTTGAAGTGAAGTGGCATGGGGAGAAACCTCGACCTTTGCAGGAAGCGCGGCATGGGCTGCTTCGGCGTTTGGGTTTTGCGGTCTACGTTCTGGACGAAGGAGCGCAAATCGGAGAAATCTTAGAGCAGATTGGAGGTGGTGCCGAATGCTTATCACTTGCGAAACATGCGGAAAACAATTTAACAGAAAGCCTTCACAAATAAAAGATCATAACTTCTGCAGCCGAAAGTGCTTAGGAACAGCTAATGGGATGCGGAGCCGTAAGAGCCATCAAATGACCTGCGATTATTGCGGGAAGGAATTTATTCAGAAAAATCGCCACGGTTCACGCAATAAGCAGTTCTATTGCAGTCGAGAATGCGGTTGGGCTGATAAAGTAAAAAAAATCGTAGTCATCTGCGAGTGGTGCGATCAGCCTTTTGAAAAGAAGCGTTCTGATGTAGCACGGTCGAGCCACAATCTGTGTGACCGTGGTTGCTATCAAGACTTCATCAATTTCGCACAAGCTGGCGCTGCCAATCAGTATGTAGCAGGTAAGGTCATATATCGCACACTTGCCGAAATAAAAATCGGCAGAGTGTTAACCAATGAAGAAGAAATCCATCATATAGACGGCAATCATGCTAACAACGCATTAGATAACCTTGCTGTAGTCTCACGGGCAGAGCATATGTCGATTCATGCTGCCGAGAAAAGGAGGGACGCAAATGGACGCTTCTCTGACAAAGGCTGAATTACATCCCTATCAAACTTTTAGCGTAGAGTTTATCTGCTCCCACTCTCAAACAGCTATCTTTCTTGACTGTGGCTTGGGCAAAACGGTAACTACTCTGACAGCCTTGGATGAACTGCTGTTTGACAGCTTCGAAATCGGAAAGATTCTTGTTATTTGCCCGCTTCGTGTTAGTGCAGTCTGGGTTGAAGAAATAAGTAAATGGGAGCATCTTTCCGATCTGCGGTTATCCGTTGCTGTCGGCACGGAGACGGAGCGCAAAGCGGCGCTTCAGGCTAAAGCAGATATTTACATCATCAACCGCGAAAACGTAGGGTGGCTGATCGAGGACAGCGGCATCCCTTTCGATTTCGACACCCTGGTGGTTGATGAACTATCCAGCTTCAAGAACCACCAGACAAAGCGGTTCAGGTCATTGATGAAGGTTCGCCCCAAGGTAGTACGCATCATCGGTCTGACAGGAACACCGAGTAGTAACGGTTTGATGGATTTATGGGCTGAGTACCGGCTTCTCGACATGGGTCAGCGGCTCGGACGGTTCATCGGGCAGTATCGCAGCACATACTTTACACCCGACAAAAGAAACGGTCAGGTCATATTCAGCTACAAGCCTCTGCCGTTTGCTGAAAAAGAAATATACGCCAAAATCGCCGACATTACCATATCCATGAAATCTACTGACCACTTGATCATGCCGGATCTGGTAACAGCTGGGTATCCTGTGAAGCTATCAGACAAAGAGCGTGAGCGATATGACGAACTGCGGCAGGACTTGGTATTAAAACTGGCTGGTGGCGATGTCACTGCCGCCAATGCCGCCGCCCTATCAGGAAAGCTCTGCCAAATGGCGAACGGTGCGGTCTATGGCGACGACGGCACAGTCCACTACATCCATGACCGCAAACTGGATGCCCTTGAGGATTTAATCGAAGCCGCCAACGGCAAGCCCGTTCTCGTGGCCTACTGGTTCAAGCACGATTTGGAGCGAATATCAGCAAGGCTGAAAGATCGGCATATATCATTTGCAAAATTGGATACATCGGATAGTATCGCAAGCTGGAACGAGGGCAAATGGCCTGTCGCCTTAATCCACCCCGCTTCTGCCGGACACGGATTGAATCTCCAGTCGGGCGGCTCCACGATTATCTGGTTCGGGCTGACGTGGAGTTTGGAGCTCTACCAGCAGGCTAACGCCCGTCTGTGGCGGCAGGGTCAAACCGCCGAAACGGTGGTTCTCCACCACATTATCGCCAATGACACCATTGACGAACGGGTAATGAAAGCCCTGTCCGCCAAGGACAAAACACAAACCGCCTTAATTGATGCGGTAAAAGCAAATCTATGACAATCTATGGAGTCAAAAGCTGCCAATCCGAGTGGACTAAATTATCGGAGGTAGCCTATGAACAAACCAAAACTATCGGCAAAGGATTATTTGTCCCAAGCCTATCGCATAGACCAGCGTATCAATAGCAAGATTGAGCAGGTGCAATCATTGCGAGAACTCGCCGGAAAAGCAAGTGCCACTCTGTCCGATGTGCCGCCAAGCAAGGGAAACCGCAATGTTCACCGCATGGAAGATGTTATCGCCAAGATGGTAGACCTGGAGTCTGAAATCAACGCTGACCTGACTCGCCTGATAAATCTGAAGCATGAAATCGTCACGGTGATTAAGTGCGTGGAAAGCCCCGAACTCCAGACGCTTCTGGAATTAAGGTATTTGTGTTTCAAGACATGGGAACAGATAGCGGTCGAGTTGCATTTTGACCTTCGCTGGGTTTACCGGCTTCATGGCCGGGCTTTGGACGAGATCGATGCCATACGCCACTGTTGACCACTATAATTCCACTTAGAAGCCTGTTATTATTAAAATGGCAAAATTAAATGCACACACGAGCCTCGCGGGAGCAATCCCACGGGGCTTTTCTTATGCGCAGAACAGGAGGTGCAACGTGCCATATAAAGCAAAGAAACCCTGCGCCTACCCCGGCTGCGCCAAGCTGGCCACGGGTAGGTACTGTGAGGAACATCAGAAACAGGAAGCCAAACGATATAACAGATACGACCGCGACCCCGACAGCAATAAACGCTACGGCAGAACGTGGAAACAAATCCGTGCAGCGTTCCTGTCGGCCAACCCGCTATGTGTGATGTGTAAACGTGACGGACGGCTCACTCCCGCCACCCTTGCACACCACAAGGTCAAGCTGACCGACGGCGGCACAAACGACTGGGAGAATATGATGGCGCTTTGTCAGGAATGCCACTCAAGACTTCACGCTGGGCAAGGCGACTACTTTTAAGTTCAGACCGAGGGGCGGTCTCAATCCCTGTGACTTCTAAGGTGGACAGCGCGCTTGGCCTGCCGTGCAAATTATTCAAAAATCAAAAATCAAAAAATCAAAACGGAAATCAAAATCAAAAACGAGGTGATGACAATGCCCAGCGGAGGCTATCGTCCGGGGGCAGGCCGTCCTCGGAAAAATCCAATCGATAAAAAGCTTGAAGGCAAAACTTCTGGCGCAAATGCTGCAACTCAGCCAAAACCAAAAAAGGTCAATTCCAAAAATGTGATGACGGACTACTTCTCCATTGCGATGAAGGAATGTGAAAAAGAAGTGCCGTCGGCAGAGGTGCTGCGAAATGAAATTGAGGAATATATCTCAGTTCGCGGCTGTGATGGTTATGTCGCGCCACAGACAATTACAGATTATGTGCTGAACAGACAGGGCTTCCTTGCCTGCGAAGCCATGAACCGTAAAATCGGACGAATGACCAAGGAACTGAAGCTCTCGCCCTACGTCACGGCAGGCGCTCAGTATTACAAGGCGATGCAAGGCGACTTTAACCTGATTATGCAAATCATCAATCGCCACAGCAACACGCAGGGCGAAGAAAAGAACGCCTTTCTCGAACTACTCACAAATAGGGGGTTTTAATTATGATACTAAAAACAAACAACGGCTACGCCTTTCAAATCGATAAAGCCGATTACCTGCGTATCGTTGAATATCACTGGTGGGTTGACAAGAAAGGCTATGTAAAGACAAAAGCAAAGGGCAGACAAATATACCTTGCCCGTCTAATAATGGATGCCGTTGATTGTGGTCGTGATGTCTTTGTCGACCACATATCGGGTGACAAACTCGATAACCGAAAAAGTAATCTTCGCGTTTGTTTGCCGGAAGAAAATATACGAAACCGAAAACTCAACTCGAACAATCGGACTGGCTACAAAGGGGTATCTTACATCGGTCGATTAGGCAAATACCGTGCAGATATCCGAGCGGGAAACGGCAAAAGCGTGTATTTGGGACTCTACACTACCTCAAAAGAAGCGGCTACGGTATATGACCGAGCCGCTGTTTTATTACATGGGGAATTTGCGAGAACCAATAATGACTTATACAAAGAGGCGGTGGCACTATGAAAATCACAAACAGATTTGAATTGGTTAGTGTTGATAGCCTTATTCCGTATTCACGTAACGCCCGCACTCACTCCAAGGAGCAGATTCTACAGCTACGCTCAAGTCTACGGGAATTCGGCTTTGTATCCCCTATCATCGTGGACAAAGAATTAAACATTATTGCAGGACACGGTCGTGTCCTCGCCGCCAAAGCCGAAGGTTTGACCGAAATCCCCTGCGTGTTTGTGGAGCATCTGACCGAAGCCCAGAAGCGGGCGTATATTCTTGCTGACAACAGACTGGCACTCAATGCCGGATGGGACGAGGAACTATTAGCTCTGGAATTTGCCGACCTCAAGGAACTCGGCTTCGACCTCGAAATTACGGGCTTTGACGCCGACGAGATTGAAAAACTCTTCGCCGACCCCGGCGGGGACGTAGCTGACGACGATTTCGACTTAACAGCCGCTCTTGAACAGGCGGCTTTTGTTTTACCCGGAGATGTTTGGACGCTGGGACGGCACCGACTCATTTGCGGCGATGCCACGGTATCGGAAACTGTCAAGAAGCTGATGGATGGTCGCAAAGCCAATCTTGTCCTGACCGATCCCCCTTACAACGTCAGCTTTGAATCTGTGAGCGGACTAAAAATCAAGAACGACAGCATGAAAGCAGAACAATTCTACATCTTTTTGCTGTCGGCATTTAAGAATCTTTACGAGAACCTCGCCGACGGCGGGGCTTTTTACTGCTTCCATTCAGATTCGGAGAAGGTAAATTTCTTCCGCGCTTGCGTGGACGCAGGGTTCCATTATTCCACGACTTGCATCTGGGTGAAAAATGCCCTCGTGCTTGGTCGGGGTGATTACCAGCAAATGCACGAGCCGGTGCTGTATGCCTTTAAGAATACCTCCAAACACAAGTGGTATTCCGACCGTAAGCAGACTACCATTTGGAACTTCGATAAACCAAAGAAAAACGCCGATCACCCGACAAGCAAACCCCTCGACCTGCTGGCATATCCTATTGCCAACAGCAGTCAGGCAAACGCCATCGTGCTGGACACTTTCGGCGGCTCCGGGTCGACGCTCATCGCCTGCGAGCAGCTTGACCGCACCTGCTACATGCTCGAATTGGACGAGAAATATGCTTCGGTCATTTTACGCAGGTATGCCGAGTACAAGCAAAACGGTGGCGAGGATATCACCTGTGAGCGTGACGGCAAGGTATTCCAATATGCCGACCTCGTGAAAGAGGTGGCTTTAATATAGTCAAAAGCGCTATGTGGCTCTTCCAAGTATGATTTTATTCTCAGCGGCATTGTGTCATACACACAATAACAAGGGGCTGTATTTCCTTGATATTCGGTGCATTTATTATCACATAAAAGCTTGCTAATAAAGGCGTTCAGAGTGATATATGTAGTGCACGGAGGACAAAACCCCTGCAAAATCAAGGAAAATGGAGGAAACGAGCATGAGACTTTCTTACAACGTAACAGGCCCTGAACGTAAAACACTGGTCGCAGCCATCAGCCATGAACTAAACGCCCCGACCAATTACCTCGGAGCGCCGACATTCGCCTACGAGATTGGCGGCTACCACATCGACAAGACCGGCACAGTCACGGGCGAGGACAACCGGGAGCTGGTCGCTAACCTTTGCGGTTTGCACAGCTTCAAGGCAGTCACCGAAGAATACGATGAGCTGGCGACTGGACCCAGCAGCACATACCAAGCGGATCTCAGCGACCGCCTGACCATCGAAATACCCCTTAACGGCTTTACACCTGAAAAACTCGACAATCTCTCCAAACTGGTGAATGCCAAAGCCCCGCTTCTCAAGGCGTCGATCGGAACGGATGACCTGCCGATTAAGCAGACCGCTGACACACTGCAGTTCCCCTGGTTTAAAGGAACAATTGATGCGGAACACACAGAAGCATACACCACGCTGATCAGCCTGCTTTGCAAAACTGCAATTGAAAAGAAGCGAATCACGGCAAGAGAAAAAGACATCGACAGAAACCCGAAATACGCCATGCGGTGTTTCCTGCTCTCCCTTGGATTCATCGGCGACGAGTACAAAGCAGCTCGAAAGATATTACTTTCAAGACTTGAAGGCAATTCAAGCTGGAAAGGCGGCAAGAAAATGGAGGTGTCAGACAGTGAATAGTTTCATATCAAAAGCAGCCCTCGAAGCACGGAGGGCAAGGTACAAAAAAGGCGCTCGTGTTGAACTGATTTCCATGACTGACCCCTACACCAAGCTGAAACCCGGCGACACGGGAACGGTAGACTTCGTAGACGACACAGGCACGGTTTTCGTTATCTGGGACAGCGGCTCACATCTCGGAGCAGTTTTTGGCGAGGATGAAATCAGACTGCTTTCCAAAGCCGAGGTTGTCAAAGCACAATGTCGTAAGGTGGCGGCCACGGGACGCACGAATATGTTTGATACCAAGGCAGTGTTCAAAATTGCGATGGAGATGGGATTCAACGAATTAGCGAACTTCATTTCCACGGACACCAAGCGATATGCAAATCTGATATTGACAGGGGAACTTGAAAAAGTGGAGTGAAGGAATTATCTACTGCCCATCGACAGGCAGCAAGTACAAATACTGGGTCAAGCATTATGAGGGAAGCTCTCCGTTCGGTATCGACGGCGGCAAAATCAGCAAGCTGACACTACGCAAGTTCGGCGAGACCCGCGACCTTTGCAGCTATGACAGGGGCTGGGATATCGAACCGGGTGACGAAGTCAAGGCGGTCTACACCATCATCCTCAGCAAGTACAACTAAACACGAAACAACCGAAAGACAGACACCCCGATAAGGGGCTGTCTCTCGTACAGATAGATTTTGATGACTTCTTCGGAGGTCTTTTATTTTGCGCGAAAGGAGGACGACGATGCCTGAATTCAAATACAAACCAACACCACTCATGCTGCCGACCAGCCGATACGATGTACGGCGAGCGGATTTTGCGGTTAATTTTATATCCATGCTCAAGCACACCACCGGCGAATGGTATGGAAAACCTTTTCAGTTGATGCCGTGGCAGGAGCAAATTATCCGAGATATTTTTGGCATCGTCGGAGAGGACGGTTATCGGCAGTTTCGCACGGCGTATGTTGAGGTCGGTAAGAAAAACGGTAAGTCGGAACTGGCGGCGGCAATCGCCCTCTACCTTTTGTTCGCCGATGGCGAAGCGGGTGCCGAGGTCTACTCCTGTGCCGCCGACATCAATCAGGCGAGTATTGTTTTCAATACTGCCAAAGCGATGGTCGAGCAATGCGGCGATCTGGCAAAGCTGTCAAAACTTGTGCCGTCAACCAAGCGGATTATATTCCCGCACACCAACAGTTTTTATAGAGTGCTGTCCTCGGAAACAAAGTCCAAACAAGGCTTCAATGTTTCCGGTCTTATATTTGATGAACTCTTCGCCCAGCAGACCCGCGAACTGTTCGATACCATGACCAAGTACACGGGTGACGCCAGACGGCAGCCCCTCTACTTTCTCATCACTACAGCGGGCAGGGATAAGACGAGCATCTGTTATGAAATCCACCAAAAAGCTAAAGCGGTTATGGATGGCTCGAAAATTGATCCATCCTTCTATCCTGCTGTATTCGGCATTGAAGAAGATGACGATTGGAATGACGAAGCCGTCTGGCGACGGGTCAATCCATCCATCGACGTAACGATTCCTTTTGAAACGGTACAGGCTGCCTATGAACAGGCGAAACAGAACCCCGCCGAGGAGATGCACTTTCGGCAGTTCCGCCTGAACGAATGGTGCAATGCTGATATCAGGTGGATGCCTATGGACAAATGGGACGTCTGCGGCGAAGACATAGACTTTGAAGAATACGAGGGTCGGGATTGCTATTGCGGTCTTGACCTTTCCAGTACCGGAGACCTTACGGCTCTGGTTCTGGTATTCCCACCGGTTGGGAGTGATACCAAATACACAGTGATGCCGTTTTACTGGCTGCCGGAAGATGTGATTGACCTGCGGACAAGGCGCGACCACGTTCCTTATGCCGTATGGAAAAAGACAGGAGTGTTCAACACCACCGAGGGCAATGTGGTGGACTATGACTACATAGTGGCTTTCATCGCCAAGCTGTCGGAGCGTTTTAGAATTCGTGAAATCGCCTACGACCGCTACGGTGCGGAGAAGATACGCCGTGACCTTGAAGAACTGGGTGCGGAGCATGGGTTTACGGTGTTTCCGTTCGGCCAGGGTTTCATTTCCATGTCCCCACCTTCAAAGGACTTCTTTCAGTTTGTGATGGAAGGCAAAATACGCCACGGCAAACATCCTGTCCTCGACTGGAATATGGGTAATGTCATCGTCGACCAAGACGCTGCAGGAAACATTAAACCCAATAAAAAGAAATCAACAGAGAAAATAGACGGTGTGGTCGCGCTGATCATGGGACTTGCGAGGGCAACCCTCGGCGGTGGTATCAACGACAGTGTCTATGATGAAAGGGGGTTGTTATTTATATGAGCAGATTCTCAGGGTTGTTCCGCTCACGGGATAAGCCTAAAAACCGTGTCGGCGGCGGCTGGAGTTTTCTCTTCGGTGGCACAACCAGCGGTAAGGCGGTCAATGAGCGAACGGCGATGCAGACCTCAGCGGTCTATGCTTGCGTCCGTATCCTTGCCGAATCGGTGGCGGGACTTCCGCTCCATGTATATGAGCGAACCGCCAACGGGAGCAAATCCACAAAACCATCGCATCCCCTCTACCGGCTACTTCATGATGAGCCTAACCGCGAGATGACTTCATTTGTGTTCAGAGAAACACTGATGAGTCATCTTTTACTTTGGGGCAACGCCTACGCACAGATTATCAGAGACGGCAGGGGGTTTCCCATTGCACTCTATCCACTCCTGCCCGACCGAATGGCTGTGGATAGAAACGAAATCGGCGAACTGGTCTACACCTACCAAAGTGACAAGGGGCAGGTCAAATTACGGCGTGAGAACGTCCTGCATATCCCCGGCTTGGGCTTTGACGGCCTTATAGGTTACTCGCCGATTGCGATGGCAAAGAACGCCGTGGGGCTTGCCCTTGCAACGGAGGACTACGGCGCTGCTTTTTTCGCCAACGGTGCGAATCCCGGCGGTGTGTTAGAACACCCTGGTGTCATCAAGCCAGAACAGGCCGACAGGCTCAGAGAAAGCTGGCAGTCGCAATTCGGAGGCGCAAATGCACACAAAGTAGCGGTTTTGGAGGAAGGTCTTAAATTCCACCAGATGTCCATACCGCCGGAACAGGCGCAGTTTTTGGAAACACGTAAGTTTCAGATAAATGAAATCGCCCGTATTTTCAGAGTGCCTCCTCATATGGTCGGCGACCTTGAAAAGAGCAGCTTCTCCAACATCGAACAGCAGTCTTTAGAGTTCGTCAAGTATACCCTCGACCCGTGGGTGGTCAGGTGGGAGCAGTCTTTACAGCAGGCTCTCATTCTGCCATCGGAAAAAGCGACGATCTTTATCAAGTTTAATCTCGACGGACTACTTCGCGGCGACTACCAAAGCCGTATGCAAGGCTATTCAACAGGCATTCAAAACGGATTTATGTCGGTCAACGATGTACGTGGCTTGGAGGATATGAATCTGCTGACTGCCGAGGAAGGCGGCGATCTGCACTTCGTCAACGGCAACATGGTCAAGCTGGCCGATGTTGGAGCAGCATACAAACCAAATGAAACGGAGGATACAAGCTAATGGCAAAAAACAAGAAGTTTTGGAACTGGGCGCGTGATGCTGACGAAAGTGGCGAGCGCGTCCTTTACTTTGATGGAGAGATCTCGGATGAGACTTGGTGGGGTGATGAAATCACTCCGGCAATGTTCAAATCGGAACTCTTCTCAGACAAGGGTGACATCACCATCTGGCTAAATTCGCCCGGCGGAGACTGCATCGCTGCAAGTCAAATCTACTCCATGTTGATGGATTATCCGCACAACGTCACGGTCAAGATTGACGGCATCGCCGCTTCTGCGGCAAGTGTCATCGCTATGGCTGGCACGAAAGTCCTCATGGCTCCCACCGCCCTGATGATGGTGCACAATCCACTGACCATCGCCATCGGTGACACGGACGAAATGCAAAAAGCCATCTCCATGCTGGACGAGGTCAAGGAATCCATCATCAACGCCTACCAAGTCAAGACCAATCAGTCGAGAGCAAAAATCTCCCACTGGATGGACGCAGAAACGTGGATGAACGCAAACAAGGCGATTGAACTGGGTTTCGCTGACGGTGTGCTGGAAGACAGCAAAAGACATCAAGCCACTCCGACCTATGCGTTCAGTCGCAGGGCAGTCACCAATTCATTGCTTGATAAGGTAAAGACCAAAGAACAACCGCAACCGAAATCTGAACCGCAAGGCGTACTCGCTGAGTCGCTTCAAAAGCGGCTCAATTTGATTATCCACTAAATTTATGGAGGTAATGACTATGAATAAAATCCTTGAACTGCGCGAGAAGCGCAACAAAATCTGGAACACCGCAAAGGAGTTCCTCGACCAGAAGCGCGGCGCTGACGGGTTTGTTCCCGCTGAAGCTGCCGCAGAGTACGACAAGATGGAAGCCGACATGGTCGCTCTCGGCAAGGAAATTGAGCGTCTGGAACGCCAGGCTGCCTATGACCTTGAGATGAGCAAGCCTACATCCGCTCCTATTTTGGGCGCGCCGAACAAGTCCACTGAGGACAAGACTGGCCGTGCGTCCGCCGAATACAGAAAAGCATTCTGGAATGCCATGCGCACTCGTGGCAACGAGGGTCTTGATATGAGTGTAAAGAATGCCCTGCAAATCGGCACCGACTCCGAGGGCGGCTACCTCGTGCCCGACGAATTTGAGCGCACGCTTGTGGAAGCTCTCGACGAGGAGAATGTCTTCCGCAGGTTGGCAAACGTCATCACCACCTCTTCCGGTGATCGTAAAATTCCTGTCGTAGCATCCAAGGGCACCGCATCGTGGATCGACGAAGAAGGTACCATCCCCGACAGCGACGATGCTTTCGGCCAGGTGTCCATCGGCGCTTACAAGCTCGGTACGCTCATCAAGGTATCCGAGGAACTCCTAAACGACAGCGTGTTCAATCTCGAAGCTTACATTTCCAGAGAGTTTGCAAGGCGCATCGGTAATAAAGAAGAGGACGCCTTCTTTACCGGCGATGGCTCCGGCAAACCCACCGGCATCCTTGCTGCGACTGGCGGTGCACAGCTTGGCGTAACCACGGCAGGAGCTACCGCCGTCACGATGGATGAGGTGCTTGATTTGTTCTACTCGCTTAAGGCACCTTACCGTAACAAGGCTGTATTTGTTATGAACGATGCTACTGTAAAGGCCATCCGTAAGTTAAAGGATGGGCAGGGCCAGTATCTGTGGCAGCCCTCCCTGCAAGCTGGTACCCCTGACACCATTTTGAACCGTCCTGTTTACACCTCCGCATATGTACCTACCATCGCTGCGGCCGCCAAGACCATTGTGTTTGGAGACTTCAGCTATTACTGGGTAGCCGACCGTCAGGGGCGTGTGTTTAAGCGACTGAATGAACTCTTCGCTGTCACCGGGCAGGTGGGCTTCGTTGCCACCCAACGTGTGGACGGCAAATTGGTTCTGCCGGAGGCTATCAAGGTTCTCCAGCAGAAAGCTTAACGGAGGTGCAATATGAGCTATAACACAAAGAACTATACCGAACAAGGCGGCGAAAAAACCGTCATCGGCGGCACGCTGGAAATCAAGGAGGGAGCCTCGGTAACGGGGCTCTCCGCCGACCCTCTCCTTGTGGCAACTGGGGATACTCTTGGCGGTGTAAAAGCCGCCGCTGCTGGTGAGGATGACACTGTCGAAGTGAAAATCGGCGATGACAGTAAGCTGTATGTGCAAGCACTTGCTGCGGCAACAGATGAAACTTTAGGCGGTGTGATAGCTGACGAAGCAACCGAGGACGACACCGTCGAAGTGAAAATCGGCGAAGACCATAAGCTGTATGTCCCGACATATCCTACCGATGCTACGGAGTCAGTCTCCGGACTTGTGAAAGCTGCTGCGAATCAAGCTGACAGCATAGCTGAGGACACAGCCACTCTTGTCACGGATTTCAATGCCCTGCTCGCAAAGCTGAAAGCTGCGGGATTGATGGCAGACCAAGAATAATGGAGGTGAGCGGCGATGACGCCAACGGAATTGTTGCCAAAAGTCAAAGAAAACCTAATACTGACACACGCTGATGACGACGATCTGCTCCTGCGCCTCATCGCCGCCGCTGTCAATTATGCCGAGAGCTACCAGCATATTGCGGAGGGCTATTACACCGAAAATTCTATGCCCGCCGCAACTGAACAGGCCGTAATCATGCTTGTATCGAATTGGTACGAATCCCGCGATGGCTCAACGGCCGGTTTCTTTGCCGACAGCGTTCAGGCTTCTCAACAAGTCTGGAATACGGTCAACATGCTTATGCGTCTTGACAGATTGTGGGGTGTGTAAGCATGGGATACGGAAAAATGAGTACGCCAATCAACATCATCTCAACCGATCCAGTCAAAGATGCGGAGGGCTTCGTCACCAAAGGCGACAACATTATCGCTTCGGTTAAGGCCTATAAGGAAGTTCGCAACACCACCGCAAAATGGGAACGGATTATTGGGAACGCAGCGTTTTCAAGCGTAACAGCGATGTATCGCTTCCGCAAAATTCCAGGCTTAACGGTCACGACTTCACACTTTATCTCCGAAGCTGATGGCCGCTATAACATTATTAACGCGGAAGATGTACGTGGACGCGGGATGTATATCGAAGTGTTGGCGGAGAAATTGGAAGGGACGGTGAGATAATGGCAAAAATCGAGATGAAAATGCCGGAGGAATTCATCTTAAAACTCTCTCGCCTTGGCAATAAAACGGATGAAATTATCCCCAAAGTGCTGGAAGCAGGCGGTGAAGTCGTTCTTTCTAAGGCAAAAAGCAACCTCTCCTCTGTAGTCGGGCATGGCACGAAAACAAAGAGTCGTTCCACAGGTGAGTTGGAAGACTCTCTCGGTTTGTCGCCTGCGAAGCAGAAACGGGACGGCTCAGGCTGGGATATCAAAATTGGTTTTGCCGAGCCAAGAAGCGACGGCGACAGTAACGCCAAAATCGCTAATATTCTCGAATACGGTAAGCACGGTCAGTCGCCGAAACCCTTCATGAGACCAGCCCGAAGACAATCGAGGAATGCGGCTATTGAAGCGATGAAGGAAAAATTCGACCAGGAGGTGGAGCGCATATGAGCATTTTGCAGGAACTGAACGCGCTGCTCTCTCCTCTACTACCGGTGGAAACGGGCATATTCAGCGGTGTTGCACCCAACGAGTACCTTGTTCTCACACCGATGACGGATGAGTTTGCCTTGTTCGGGGATAATACACCGCTTATTGATGTGTCCGAGGTGAGGATATCCCTGTTTTCAGAAGGCAATTACATCAACCGGAAAAATCAGATTACCGCCGTCCTGCTTGGTGCGGCGTTTACGATAACAGATCGCCGCTACATCGGCTATGAGAACGATAGCGGCTATTATCATTACGCCATCGATGTGGCGAAAGAATACGAAACGGAGGAAATATAACATGGCTACAATTGGTCTTGATAAACTCTACTACGCAACAGTCACCGAAGCGCCTATTACGGGTCACGAGACCTACGACACTCCGGTAATGCTGGCTAAGGCAATCTCAGCTGAATTATCTATCGAACTTGCGGAAGCGACACTCTGGGCGGACGATGGTGCCGCTGAAATCATCAAGGAATTCAAAAACGGTAAGCTTACCCTTGGTGTGGATGACATCGGAAAAACCGTCGCCGCAAAGCTGACAGGAGCGACCATGGATGGAAACGGCGTTCTTATTTCGGCTTCAGAGGACGGTGGCGACCCTGTTGCTATTGGATTTCGGGCAAAAAAAGCAAATGGTAAGTACCGCTACTTCTGGCTTTACCGCGTGAAGTTCGGCGTTCCGTCCACCAATCTCGCCACCAAGGGCGATAGCATCACCTTTTCCACACCGAGTATTGAAGGTACTGTTTCCCGCCGCAATAAACCGGACGGCAACGATCGTCATCCTTGGAAAGCGGAAGTTAACGAAGATGATGTGGATGTGCTACCAGGTGTGATCAGCGGTTGGTATACAGAAGTGTACGAACCTGACTTTGACACGGGTTTGGAGGGTTAATGCATGGATAACGAACGAAGTGCAGTCATAAAAATCGGCGATGAAGATTATCAGTTGATTCTGTCCACCCGTGCTACAAAGGAAATCGCCAAACGCTACGGCGGACTGGATAACTTGGGTGATAAGTTAATGAAGTCAGAAAACTTCGAGATGGCGCTGGACGAGATTATTTGGCTGATTACGCTCCTTGCTAACCAGCCCATCCTCATCCACAACCTGCGCAACAAGGAGAAACCGAAAGATCTGCTGACCGAGGAGGAAGTGGAATTGCTCACCTCGCCACTTGAACTGGCGGCGTATAAGTCGGCAATTACCGAGGCGATGTTCAAAGGGACGGCTCGTAACATCGAAAGCGAGGATGGTGAACCAAAAAACGCCGAGGTCGGGTAAGCGACGATGAGTTGTTTACCCGACTTTTATATTACGGTACGGTTCATCTGAATCGCTCCGAAGAGGAAACGTGGCTCACCCCGATAGGGCAATTGCTGGACTTGTGGGAATGCCATCGCCAGTTCCTCGGAATGACCAAACCAAAGCACGAACAGTTTATCGAAGATGTCATCCCTGATGGCATCTAATTTTTTTGAGGGAGGAGGTGTTTTAAGTGGCTGATAACTTCGGGTTGAAAATAGGCGTCGAGGGCGAAAAGGAGTTTAAAAGCGCACTGCGAGATATAAACCAGTCGTTCAAAGTACTGGGTAGCGAAATGAAGCTGGTAACGAGCGAGTTCGACAAACAGGATAAATCCATAGCAGCTACTGCCGCTCGCAACGAAGTCCTCAATAAAGCGATCGATGCCCAGAAGGACAAAATCTCCACCCTTGAAGCCGCTCTTCGAAACGCCTCCGACAGCTTTGGTGAAAATGATCGGCGCACTCAAAACTGGCAGATCGCTCTCAATAACGCCAACGCGGAACTGAACAACATGGAGCGTGAATTGGAAGAGTCAGCGGAAGAAGCCGACGACCTTGGCGAGGAACTGGAGGACGCTGGCGACAGCGCCGAAAAATCCGGCGGAAAGTTCGAGAAGCTGGGCGGCATCCTCAAAGGCATTGGTGTGGCAATGGGCGCGGTGGCTGTTGCCGCCGGAGCCGCAGCCGTCAAACTTGGCAAAGAAGTCATATCCGCCTATGCGGACTACGAACAACTGGTCGGCGGCGTGGATACCCTCTTTGGTGAGGCATCGCAGTCTGTTCAAGGGTATGCCGAAAATGCCTTCAAGACCGCCGGTATGTCCGCCAACGAATATATGGAAACCGTCACGGGCTTTTCGGCAAGTCTTATCCAGTCCCTCGGCGGCGATACCGCAAAAGCAGCGCAGGTTGCGGACATGGCGATTACGGATATGGCCGATAACGCCAATAAAATGGGTACGGACATCGCATCCATCCAAAATGCCTATCAGGGTTTCGCCAAGCAGAACTACACGATGCTCGACAACCTGAAACTGGGCTATGGCGGCACAAAGTCTGAAATGGATAGGCTCTTGGCTGATGCCGAAAAAATCTCCGGTATTAAATACGACCTCTCTTCATTTTCCGATTTGACCGAAGCAATCCATGTCATTCAGACCGAAATGGGGATCACAGGAACGACCGCCTTGGAAGCCACGGAAACAATTACTGGCTCTATGGCGGGAATGCAATCGGCTATCGGCAACTTGATGGCGGGTTTGGGTAATGCCAATGCTGATGTAGGACTTTTGATTGGTAATGTGGTCGAAGCGTTCCAGAACGTCGTGAAAAACATTGTTCCAGTTATTGAGAATATCGTAAGAGCACTGCCCCCTGCCCTTGACGGGATACTACAGGCAATCGGTGATTTGCTTCCGACTCTGCTCGCTACGGTAGTCGACCTTTTCACACAGGTGCTGACAACGATTTTAACGCTTTTACCCGAACTTATCCCCGCTGCCGTGGATGCTGTTATGACCATTGTGGGTGCGCTGATTGATAATCTTCCATTACTTATTGATGCAGCGGTTCAATTAGTGACCACTCTCGTTACAGGCATCGCCGATGCACTTCCACAGTTGATACCGGCGGCGGTGAACGCTGTGATCACAATCGTTCAAGGCTTGATGGAAAGCCTGCCTATGATACTTGATGCCGCCCTTCAACTGATTCTTGGACTGGCACAGGGAATCCTGGATGCACTGCCCCAATTGATCGCTGCTCTGCCCGCTATCATCCTCGGCATTGTAGATTTTATCATCGGGGCCATCCCGAAAATTATTGATGCAGGGATTCAGCTACTGGTGTCCTTAGTAGACGCCTTGCCTGAAATCATCACGGCAATTGTGGCGGCTATACCGCAAATTATCGAGGGTTTAATTACAGCGATCCTCGGCTCTATTCCCCAGCTTATTGACGCCGGGATTCAGCTGTTAATTTCGTTGGTTCAAAACCTGCCGCAGATTATAACTGCCATCGTGGCGGCGATACCACAGATCATCTCATCGCTTATTACGGCGATTATCGGGAGCATCCCGCAGCTTGTGGGAGCGGGCATTCAGCTGTTCGTGGCGTTGATAAAGAACCTGCCAACCATCATCGTGGAAATCGTAAAAGCGATACCTCAGATTATTACGGCTATCGTGAAAGGCTTTACCGGTAACATCGGTAAAATCGTGCAAGTCGGTAGCGACCTTATCAAGGGGCTGTGGCAGGGTATTTCGAACGTCACCGATTGGATTTGGGGTAAAATCTCCGGCTTCTTCGGAGGGATCGTCGACGGCATTAAAAACTTCTTCGGTATCCGTTCTCCCTCCACCTTATTTGCCGGACTTGGCGAAAACATGGGTCAGGGCATCGGTGTGGGCTTTGAACGGGCGATGGATGAAGTCGCCGACGATATGCAGAACGCTATCCCCACCGCTTTTGATACGCCCGGCATAAATATGGGTGATGTGACAGGAAGTTATGGCGGCTTGGCGGTATCAGGTATGCCTTCTCTCATCAACATACAGCAGATGATTGTCCGCAGCGAGGACGACATCCGCAGAATATCACAGGAACTGTACAACCTGATGCAAACCGGCTCGCGGGCGCAGGGGCGGTTTAGCCCGGCATAAGGAGGTGTTGGCGTGGGCTTTATTTTCAACGGAATCTCATCACAAAGCATGAACGTCAAGGCTCGGCTGACCTCTTGGCAGGCTTCGCCACCCTTGCGCAACTCCTTTGTTTCCATACCCGGCAAGCCCGGCGTGGCAGACTTTGGCAGTGATAGCGCAGAGCGGGTCATAACCGTTCGCTGTAATATCGCTCCAAAGCACAACCTCGCTTCATTGGTTGGAGTTCTGGATGGTCTGGCAGAATGGCTTGACCCGGATAAAGGGCTGAAACAGCTTGTGCTTGACGATGTAGCCGACCGCTATTTCACAGCGCGACTTCAGACGGAAGTGAACTGTGAACGGCTTATTCGCTCAGCGGGTGCATTTGACTTGAACTTCGTCTGCCCCGACCCACATGCTTACGCTTTGACGGACGAGGGTTTTACGCTAACCCAAGCAGGCGCGAATGCGGTCACGAGGAGTAAAGGCAATACAGACTCTTTGCCTGTCTTCCTTTTGAAAGGCATCATTCCATCAGGGGCATCAACCTATGTGTCGTTGAAAACAAATGACGAAGAACTTCGCGTTATCGGTGTGCTGGCTGCCGGGGAAACCCTTGTCATCGACAGCGGTTTGGTTACTGCCAAGGTGGTAGACGGCACGGGCGAAACGCTCCGAAATGGTCTGCCGCTGCTTCAAGAGTTGAATTTTCCAATTCTTCGCAAAGGAGCGAACAGCGTAACCATTACGGCAATCGGTGCGACCTTTACAGAACTGCAAATACAGGCGAAGAGCCGTTGGAGGTGAGGACATGGCGGTAAAATCCATATTGACTTCTCAAACAGACTTTACAGGCGAGATCCCTGTAACCGAAAAAACATCCGCACTCTGGCGTTTCAACGAATCCACGCCGGACAGCGATACCCGCCTTACAGACTCCTCCGGCAACGGACGACATTTTACTGTCTCCGGCTGGAGCGGCACAACAGCCTCTTTACTAAACGGCAGGTTTGGGCGGTATTTTCGCATAAACATCAACAACCCAACCACAGAAAAGACGCACCTTGTCGCCACCAACGACGGTACATTCTTTTCTTATCTCGGTGATAAAATTGCCGTCGGCGGTTGGGTAAATCCGACCACCTATTCTGTCGGGCAGAACTTCATTCCGCTTTTCAATACAAGGCAAGGACCCGGTCAGCCAATTTTATATATTTCCCTCTATCAAGGGCGGCCGCGAATGATGCTCTATAATTCGGCGGGCACGCTTATCCTTGACCAAACCGAAACACCTGGATTCAACATGGTCAATGGTGGTTGGTATTTCCTCTCTGCCATCATAAATGCGACGGACAAAACATCTCAGATAGTTCTGTGCAACCGTGCCGACGGTGTAGTGTGGACAGCCCCCTTGCGGACATTTACTGGTACATTGAATCCATCCTGTACGGCGGATATCGTCATGGGAATGCACGCAAACCAGTATTACTACGCAGGTGGCTTGGACGAGTGGTTCTTTGAAACAGACAGCGACTTAACTATTGATGATTTGATTCACTATTTCCGTCAGGCGATGCTTGCCAATGGCGGAGATACTTCGGGTAACGTGGATGCGCTAACTGAGCCGGGAGCTGTTACCCTACGGAAAGGCATTGATAATCTCTACCCCGAAAGCGGCCAACTGACGACGATTGCTGCCGAATGCAACCTTGCCGGGAGCGGTCGGGTATCGGCAACAAGCGAATACACGGCGGGCGTCACGTCCATTTCACTGATAGAAACATCAACCTCAGATGATTTACAGGACTGGTCGGCATGGCAGACAGTTGGCACGAACGGCGAACTGTCCTCACCGAATCGCTCATATATCCGTTACAGGGTAACGCTCAGCACCAGCGATACGACGGTCACGCCGAAGCTGCTCGATATCACACTTCATGATATCCCCAAATCTCCGTATGAGAAACTGGGTTTTGCCCGCCCCGTTGTTTTGGACGGGAACGGATCGTGGGAAACAGTTCTGGAGAATGCTTACGACATCATTGTTACGGGCGAGATCAACGGAGCGGACACCTTGGAATTCAAGCTGCCCTACAGTGACCCGAAGCGGGCGACGCTTGACAACGAGAAGCAGGTGCAGATTGCTGAGGATGTTTACCGCATACGGACAATGACGGATGAAAAAGGTTCGGATGGCAACAGCATACTCACAACGGTCTATGCTGAAGCGGCATTCTATGACCTGACTTTTTCTGCAGAAAAACAACCGATTGAATTCAACGCCGACCTGCCCGCTGCCCCGATGGCGTTTGCGCTTGCGGGCACAGGCTGGGAAGTCGGCACGGTAAATGTGATCACCCTTCGAACATGGGAATGCCAAGAAAAGAACGCACTCTCCATCCTGCGGATGGTGCAGAACATCCATGGTGGCGATTTGGTATTCCACAGCCGGGACAGGCGAGTGGACTTACTGACATTCAGCGGGACAGACAGCGGTGCGCTCTTTGCCTACCGCAAAAACTTGACGGGGATTAAGCGTGTAGTCGATACTCGATCCCTTGTTACGCGACTCTACGCCATCGGTAAAGACGGCATGACCTTTAGTGCCATTAACGGCGGCAAGGAATATCTGGAGGACTTAACCTATTCAAGCGAGGTGCGGGTAGCGACACTCGACTGCTCCAGTTTTACGAACCCCTATCAGATGCTTGAATTTACCAATATGCGGCTTGCTGAGTACGCAAAGCCCCGCGTTTCCTATGTCCTCTCGGCGATGGATTTGTCCGTATTGACAGGCTATGAACACGAGCGCTGGAATTTGGGTGATATTGTAACCGTTGACGACAGGGATTTGAATCTGACCATTAAAACACGAATTATACGCCGCCAGTATAACCTTCAAGAGCCGTGGAAAACCGTATTGGAACTCTCCACAAAACTCAGAGAACTTGGCGATTCCTCATCAGCAACGATTGCCGACCAGTTCGACCAAAGCAATCTCATCGGGCAGGAAATCAAGGATATGGTACCGTTCAACCATCTGCGAAACAGCAGAGCCGATGATGGCTTCGCCTATTGGCAAAATAGCGGCTTTGTAGTGGATACTGAAAACGGTGTATCCGGTACAGCTTCCTTTAAGGCAGTTGGTGTGGCGGATATGACCAAAAGCATGGCGCAAACAGTCTATCCAGCATCAAGACGTAACTACACTATTTCGGCTCAAATCGGCTCAGATAATCTGAACAAGGGTGCAAATGGACAGGTCGGTATCGAGGTAGTATTTGAATACGAGGACGGGACGACCGAAACACGATTTATTGATTTGTATTGAGAGGGCGGTGATTTCACATGGTATCTTTTCAACAAGTGGCGCGAGACGCTTCACCCAAAGGCTACGGCAGGCTGCGCTCCATCACCATCCGTCTTGTTATACAGAACTGTACTGGAGAGGTGTTCTTCACTGATCTAATGTTGCAAGCAGGTATCGTCGCCACAGGCTGGGTCGGCCACGTCTGTGAAATTAGGTGGACACTGGATGGGTGATTCAGTCTTTGCGAAGTACATGCTTGTAGTAGCATCGGAAAAGGCAGAGCCATTGCACATAAAGCATTTCCCCAGAGGCGTAACCATGTATGCCAGCTTCTCGAAATGCTCTGGACAACTGCTTTTTTGTAAACATGCGTCGTAATTCGGCACCATTGCTTCGTAGGCCGGCTGAGACAAAGCGCTCGTAAGCAAGCCATTGGACTGGCGATACATCTGGTTGTGCCTTTTTATTCAGATGGAGCAATACCACGTCTACGCCGGGCTTCGGATGAAAATCCTCCCGGCGAAAATGGTAGACGATTTCAAGATCGAATACTGGCTTTATCATGAGTGACCGCAGGCTTTCACGCGAGGTTCCCATGAAACGCTTGGCCGCACCCTTTTCCATCGTTAACCATGCTTCTGTTGGTGGGTTTTTGCTTTCCGTCAGCTTGCGCAATATGCTGGTGGTATGGAAAAAAGGAATGTTTGCAAAAACCTTATAGTCCACAGAAGCAGGAAGCCGCCATTGCAGGAAGTCCTGATGATAAAGGTCGAGGTTTTCGGCATCACTGAATTTTTCAAGAAGCCTTCCATAAAGCTTTTTGTCAACTTCAATAGCGCTTACTTTCTGGCAGTTTTCAAGGAGTAAACCAGTAATATGGCCTTTACCGGGGCCTATTTCAATCACATGATCACCTGCGGTGATACTGGTTTTATGAAGCAATTTTTTTATTGTTTTGTAGCTGGTCAGGTAATTTTGGGATACACAAATGGGCGGATTTTGCCCTTGGTTTCTATTTTTGGACATAAAAAATACACCTCTTTCGATTCTATTCGGGTCGAAAAAAAGTGCACAAAACTAAAGGAAGTGAACCGTTCCCTTTAAAATAGACACTATTTTCTCGCATATTCGCTAGTTTTCGTAGATTTATAAAAATGATCTAATTTAATGATTATAAGGGTTTTCTTCTAACAAGTAAAAGCTTAACCTTCCTAGATTCATCTAGAAACACAGAAACTTGTTCTAATTGTTTCAATGTATCCTCAAATAATATAGTATCTTAACTGGCCAATACCGTTGGTTTGATCTCAGATTTATGATAACCATGGTAATACTCTTCGGGAGTAATATAATCATTGGATTCATGAATCCGTTGCCTATTATAGAAAATCATGACGTATTCAAAGACCTTGCTTTTGGCTTCTTCTATCGTTTTAAAGCGATAGTCATTTAACCATTCCATTTTCATTTTCCCCCAAAATGATTCAATGGGGGCGTTATCCCAGCAGTTTCCCTTGCGGGACATGCTGCAGGTATAACCATATTTCTTAAGTCTCTCCTGATAAGCATAGGAACAGTATTGCGACCCTCGATCACTGTGTAGGATTGTATTACAAGGCTTACCACCTCTTCTGTAAGCGTCATCAAGAGCCGATATGACTAGTTGCTTCGTCATCCTAGTAGACATGGAAAGGCCGATATTATAATGCCCATAGAGGTCATTAATCGCCGCTACGTAGAGCCACCCTTCTTCTGTGGCAATATAGGTAATATCTGACACTAACTTCTCATTGGGTCTCTCAGCCTGGAACTCTCTATTTAGAAGGTTTTCAGCTACTGGAAGACTATGCTTGGAGTTGGTAGTAGCTTTGTATTTCTTGCAAACCTTACTCTGGATTCCTAGCTTCTGCATGAGTCTCTGTATCCTTTTGTGATTAATTGCAGATCCTTTGAAGTTTCGGTCTTTAAGGGGCATTCTCAAAATTGCTTTGCGTATCTTTTTCCAGCCAAATACGCCTCTGGACTTCTCATAGACTAATAAGATATCTTTTTCTAATGCTTCATTCTCTTCTTCTGTAGCACTTTTCTTGGGTTTTATCCATGCATAATAACCACTCTTAGATACTCTAAGAACCTTACACATCCTCGCTATACTAAATTCTTTGGCATGATCCCGGATAAAGAAAAATCGTTTTACTTTTGATTTTTCGCGAAGTAGGTTGCCGCTTTTTTTAGAATCTCATTCTCCTCTTGTAACTCCCTATTTTCTTTTCGCAGTCTCTTTAGCTCTAGTTCAGCTTCACTAGGCTTTAAAGAAGCCTTTATCCCTTTAGTAGGATTTTCTCTATACTGCTTCATCCAACCCGAGAGGGTTGATGTAGGAACTCCTAAATCCTCTGCTACTTGATTTTGACTTCCAGCATTTGCTAATACTCTTTTAATTGCTTCTACTTTAAATTCTTCCGAAAATCTCTTTCCCATTTCGTATACACCTCAACCTTTTCTTTATTAGTTTTATTGTATGCGAATTTTTACTGTCCATCAAATGGGGTCCTAGGCAAAGAGTATTTTACGCTTCCGTTTGTTTAGTGCACCTTATTGACGAGTCCGAAAGATTCCACTCATAGGTGTATTCAAGCCTCCAAATATAGATTGGTTTTCATTATAAAATAAATAGGCTATGTTGTCAAATTCAGCATTTGTACACACTCGCATTTGAGCTATGCACCGTTTTCGGAGGAGGTGGCAAAGATAATCAACAACTTCATCCGCTTTGCGGAAGTACTAAAACTCAAAGAGGAAAAGCGAATTGTAAGCGTAACCCTCCGTCCCCTCATCGCCGATTGCACGGGCGAGATTTACTTCACCGACCTTCAGCTTCAGGAGGGCGACAAACTGACAGGCTATACACCGCACACTTCGACCATGCTTCAAGGTAGCGGGAATGCTCCTCGCTACCAAAATGCCGTGGTGCGTGGCGGCGCGACCCTCGTTCTCTTCAACACCGGGGAAACCTCGGCGGGTCTTGACTTATATATCTATCCTAAACAGCCAATGGCGGCGGGAAGCATTGAAATTTCACAAGGTATGGGTTCGCATAAGTGCAAATTTACATCGGCGGTAAATGCGGGTGATGAATTTGCCTTAAAAGCTGTGGTAAGGGAATGTCTGCGAAATGGCAATCCCACGCTAAAGGATGGATTTTACCAATATACCGCCGCTTACGACAGCAAGCACCACGTGAAGCTGGAAAACGGAAAATCAGCGAGGGTCTACCTCGAATATGTAGAAATGATGGAAGGAGATCCGCGCTTATGAGTAAGGATTATCTTAAGGGCAAGAAGTGCATGATATGGTCGTTCATGGGAAACACCCGAATGCACCAGGCCTTGAACAATTACGGTGACCGCTATGAAGCCGTCGGCATCTTCACCTTCGAGGTGGCCATAACAGGAACGATAACCGAAACAGGAACGCCTATATCCGGCATGATGCCGTACATCAATAAATGGCCTAAAGTGCGGTGGTTTCTCACTGTAATGAACCACGGCGCAGCTTCTATCTTCACTGCTCTACGAAATAACGAAAGTGGCGCAAAGACGAAGTTTCTCTCCGAATTAGTGCGTATCATGCAGAAATATCCGTGGTGTGCCGGTGTGGATATCGACTTGGAACGCGGCGGTGGATATGAGAACAAGGATGCGGCAAATATTCTCTTCAGCGACATTTACCAAACCGTTAAAGCGTACAATCCCGCCAAGCTGGTCAATATCTGTTTGCCCGGTATGACGGGCGTCCAAGGCTCAGTCGGCGGCGAGAATTGGTGCGTTTATGCCGATCTCGATGCTTACTGTGACACGGCAGCAATTATGTCATACGGTATGGCCTGGGCAGGCAGCGCACCGGGTCCTGTCTCTCCACGGGACTGGCTTGTCGGTGTTTATGATTATGCCGCCAGAGTAATGAATCCGCAAAAGATCTATATGGGTTTACCGGGTTACGGTTGGGAGTGGCAGATATATACAAACCCTGCCGACCTCGGCCAGACGTATCGTGGCGTGTCGCTTACCTATTACGCCGCCAAAATATGGGCGGAGGGCGGCTATAACTTCACGGGTAATGCTCCTCCGCAGCCGATGATACCGTGGCTTGCCTACTGGGACGATTACGACCAAGTGCCGTATATGCTCCCTCAAGTCTACGATTATGCTGAAGGTGGCGATGCAACCAGTCGAGAAGCCCCTATAACCGGGGAAACATACAACCGCCGTCGATACTTAACTTGCTACGGCAAAACACAAAAGGCAGAGTTTGGCACAATATATATTGACCGTGACGGCGAGCCGGATAGTTACACAGAGGGCGTGGTGATCGGCAACGGCATGATTACACTCTCATCCGAAATGGGTACAGCGACCTACGATTTTACCGTTCCGCAATCGGGAATTTATGATATCGCCGTCCGTATCTGCTATCCGTATTGGGATAAGAACGGTATCAACATCTCCCTTGACGGTTCCCCGGTCGGCTTTTACGAAAACCGCCTATGGTGGCCGTATTGGAGAAGCACCTTCTGGGCGATTCTTGCCAAAGGACGCAGCTTGTCGGCAGGAGAACACGCCATCACCGTTGATGGCGGTGTGGTGGGTGCGCAGTTATTTGGCTTTCGTCTTTGCTCATCGTTTTCTGAACAGCCCTCGGCAGGTTCGGCTACCTTTGAACTCTCTCCTCGTAGCTTCAAGGACGTGAACGGGAATATGGCTGTGCCGGACAAAGGCTTCAAGCTGACCACCGAGATTTTGCGGCGAAAACCCGACTCGGCTCTGGTGTGGTATGAGGACTTCCGAGACCCCATCACGCTGCAAAGCACTTACTGGACTACACTTTCAGGCAGTTGGGCAGTCTGGCGAAGCGATGAATATGCGTCCGGCAGGGTTTATTCACAGCTCGAAGGTAGTGGCCAGCTTGCCTGGAGATATGACGGTTTCTCCGACATTCACCTTCGAGCACGGCTTGCTTTCCCTCATAACGGAAGCGGGCGCGCCGGGGTATTTATCGGCGACATCTTCTGTTGTATCAACATCGACACTGAGCGAGTGGAACTCTATCAAGACTCTATTTTGCTCGGCAGTTATGGCGCAGCTTACTCTAAAACACCTGCCACCGACATCCGCACAAACCCCAATATGTATCTCATTGAAATGAGGAAACGCGGCAACCATGTGAGGGTCTATTCCGGTAACAGTAACACCCTCCGCTTCACTTCCACGGTATCACCAGCAAGTGGTTATTGCGGAATTCGCTCGGATAATGAAATCAAGTGTGAACTGCTTCGTTTGGGCGATGCATGGACTTACGAGCCGTATGAAGCCTTTGATGTGACGATGCCAAACGGTACTACCGAAAACTACGGCAGAATCGCCCGGAGTAGCGTGACATGGGACAGTGAATTCGAGGTATTCACACTTACTTCAGATGTGGAGGAATCCGCTACCCGAAGCGAGGATATCTCTATGGACTATGACTTCGTGCATTCAGCAATGCTATACATTCCATGCAACGCTGACTACACGGCAAAATTTACGCCACGCGACATCAACGTCTGGTGTTCGAGGGTATTCCTCGGTGATGGGGATGGTTTTGGAATTGTCTACTACCAAGACGTGGACTCGATTGTCTACTGGGCAAATGAAGCGGCATACCGATGGCGGTTGCGTGGTTTTGCCCTATGGTCACTCGGTCAGGAAGACTTGCGGCTTTGGGAGGCACTCCCGAAACAGAGTTAAGGAGTAATCATTCATATTGGCATTCGCGCCTGCATATTCAGCAGGCGTTTTTTATGCGAAAAAACAGGAGGTAAAACGAAAATGAAAGAGATTTGGAACTGGATTCAGGTTGCATTTGCAGCCATTGGAGGTACGCTTGGCTGGTTTTTGGGCGGATTGGACGGCTTCCTTTATGCGCTCATCGCCTTCGTGGTCGTCGACTACATCACGGGCGTGCTTCGGGCAATTGTGGAGAAGAAACTGTCCAGCAGAATCGGAGCGCAGGGTATCGCCAAGAAGGTAGCGCTATTCCTTGTGGTCGGCATTGGTCATCTCATCGACACCTATCTGCTCGGCGGCACGGGAGCACCACTTCGGACGGCGATTATCTTCTTCTACATTGCTAACGAGGGAATTTCTCTCGTTGAGAATGCCACGGCTATTGGGTTACCCGTGCCTGCAAAGTTAAAAGATGTGCTGGCACAGCTTCATGGAAAGGATGAACAGAAATGAATCTACGAAAATTGATATTCACAAACAACGCCTGCTACAAGGCTGGCAGGACTATTACTGTCAAAGGCATTATGGTTCACTCCACCGGCGCGAACAATCCGAATCTGCGTCGTTATGTGGGTCCGGACGATGGATTGCTTGGCAAGAATCAATATAACAACCACTGGAATCAGGACAAACCGGACGGTCGGCAGGTCTGCGTACATGGCTTTATAGGTAAACTGGCTGATGGGAGTATCGCTACCTATCAGACACTGCCGTGGAATCATCGCGGTTGGCATGGGGCTTCCGGCTCAAAAGGCTCCGTCAATGATACGCACATCGGCTTTGAAATCTGCGAGGATGGCCTGACAGACAAAGTCTATTTCAACGCAGTCTACAAGGAAGCCACCGAACTGTGTGCCTATCTCTGCAAGGAGTATAATCTCGACCCGATGGCGGATGGCGTTATTATCGGTCATTACGAGGGGCATAAACGCGGCATCGCCAGTAACCATGCCGATCCAGGTCACTGGTTTCCGAAGCACGGCAAGTCAATGGATACATTTAGAGCAGAGGTCAAAAGGCTACTCACGGCAACAGAACCTTCAAAACCTCCCACCCCAACTGAACCGAAAAAGCTATACCGTGTACAAGTCGGTGCTTACGCCATCAAAGCCAATGCTGATGCCATGCTAAAAAGGGTCAAGGCGGCGGGATTTACGGATGCTTTCATCAAAACCGAATAACCAGTATATGCCGGTACGCAAGTGCCCCTCTTCTGTCTGTAGACGGTAGAGGGGCTCTTTTCATTTCCCCTCCGAATGGAGGAAATCATATGATTACTGCTCAAAAAGAACGAATTGAATACTTGCGCGGCAAAGGTGACAGCTATGCCGCTATCGCCGCCGATCTCGGTATATCCGAAAATACCGTCAAGTCCTACTGCCGCCGAAATAACATCAGCGTTTCGATAAACCAAGAACTACCTGTAGATACTGATGCCTGTGCCAACTGCGGAATTCCACTTCAGCACATGCGGGGTTCTAAGCAGAAACGGTTCTGTTCGGACAAGTGCCGTATGGCTTGGTGGAAGGCACACCCTGAGGCCGTGAACCGCAGAGCCTTATATCATTTCGTATGCCCGATCTGTGGCACGGAGTTTGAAAGCTATGGTAACGCACGTCGGCGATACTGTTCCCGCGCCTGTTTTGGGCAGTCACGGAGGGCTTGCCATGAGTAAAGACGAAGCAATCCTCCGCTACAAGTCAGCTATGGCGGTGTTTAAAAACTGGCGCACCAATGGCATCATTTCTGATGATGACCTGCAGTCAATAGATGCAATACTTGCCCAAAAGTATGGTTTATCCTCGTGCAGTATATTCCTCGAAAATGACTTGCTATGTAAGGAAAAAAGAGTGATATATGGTAATGCGAAAGGAGGCCATTATGGGCAGAAAGATAACAAAAGTTGAACAAACGGCGCCATTGCCGACCAGACAACGGGTCGCAGCCTACGCTCGTGTTTCCTGCGGTAAAGATGAAATGCTCCATTCCCTTGCCGCTCAGGTCAGCTACTACAGCAATCTGATACAGGGCAAACCTGGATGGGAGTATGTCGGCGTGTATACCGACGAAGCGGAAACCGGCACGAAGGATTCAAGACATGAATACCAGCGACTGCTTGCCGACTGCCGTGCGAGACGCATCGATCTCATCCTCACGAAGTCTATCAGTCGCTTTGCGAGAAATACAGTCACATTGCTTGAAACTGTACGGGAACTTAAGAATCTCGGCGTCGGCGTATATTTTGAGGAACAAAACCTGCACTCACTTTCAGGAGACGGAGAGTTAATGCTCACCATCCTTGCAAGCTACGCACAAGAGGAAAGCCGCTCTGTCAGCGAAAACCAAAAGTGGCGTATCAGAAAAGATTTCAAGGAGGGCAAGCCCTCCAACAACATCCGCATTTACGGGTTTGACTATAAGGACTTCAAGTTAACCATTATTCCTGAAGAAGCCGAGGTCGTGCGAATGATATTCGCTGACTATTTATCGGGACTTGGTAAAAATGCGATTATGAAGAAGCTGATTCGGCTCGGAGTACCCACCAAGTGCGGTGGTCGCTGGTCAGAAAGCACCATAGGCTCTATTCTGGGGAACGAGAAATTCATCGGTGATACGTGCTTGCAAAAAGGCTTTATCACTGACCACCTTACAAAGCAATGGAAGTCAAACAGCGGTGAGCTGCCGAAATACTATGTCGAGGGTTCACATGAAGCTATTATCGACCGCGAGACCTTCGAGGCGGTTCAGATTGAGATGGCCCGGCGGGCAGCAAAAGCTAATCATCCCCGGAAGCTGACATTCAGCGAATTTTCGGGACTAATCACCTGTAAAAAGTGTGGAGCAAAATTCCGCAAAAAGGTAAGCGGCGTGGGCACAAAATATGCCAAGGTGGTTTGGGCTTGCGCTACCTACACTTACCGAGGAAAGCACGAATGTGCCGCCAAGCGAATACCCGAGGACATACTCAAAGAGAAATGCACCGAAGTGTTAGGGCTTGCTGTGTACGACCCCGATGTATTATCGGGGAAGATCACAGCGATAGCAGTCCCCGACGACGGCGTCCTGGTATTTACTTTTAAAGACGGCACAAAGCAAACATCTACATGGGAAAATCGCTCCCGACGAGAGAGCTGGACTGACGAGATGCGGCAAACCGCAAGAGAACGGGCGCTGGGAGGTACGGACAATGGCTAATATACGAGTTATCCCTGCCACCGCTCCAGCTTTGTCGGCGCAGTCAAAGTCGAACGCTGTCAAGCGTCGCGTGGCGGCTTACGCAAGGGTTTCCACCGACAGCGACGAGCAGCTTACAAGCTATGAAGCGCAGGTTGATTACTACACAAAATTCATCCAGAGCCGAGAAGACTGGGAATTTGTGACCGTCTACACGGACGAAGGGATTTCTGCGGTCACCACCAAGAAACGCGATGGCTTCAATCAGATGGTAGCTGATGCTCTGGAGGGCGGCATAGACCTCATCGTCACAAAATCAGTCAGTCGCTTTGCCAGAAACACAGTAGATAGTCTCACAACCGTTCGCAAACTCAAGGAAAAAGGCGTGGAAGTCTGGTTTGAAAAAGAGAACATCTATACGCTGGATTCCAAAGGCGAGTTACTTATTACAATTATGAGCAGTTTGGCGCAGGAAGAAAGCCGCTCCATTTCAGAGAATGTGACTTGGGGTCAGCGCAAGCGAATGGCGGACGGCAAGGTCAGCCTTCCGTACAAACAATTCCTTGGCTACGAGAAAGGTGAGGACGGCCTACCGCAAATAGTTCCTGCCGAAGCAAAAATTGTTCGCCTCATCTTTCGTCTCTACATGGAGGGCAAGACATTCTCGGCAATTGCCAAACACCTCGAATGTCATAACATTCCGTCACCTGCAGGTAAGAAAACGTGGCAAACGGCGGTGGTTCAATCAATCCTGACCAACGAGAAATATAAAGGCCATGCCCTACTGCAAAAGACTTTCTGTGCAGACTTCCTCACGAAGAAAATGGTCAAGAACGAAGGACAGGTTCAGCAGTATTACGTCGAGAACAGCCATCCCGCCATTATCGAACCTGATGAGTTCGACGCCGTTCAGCTTGAAATCGAGCGACGTAAGAACCTCGGCAGACCCACGAGCAGCACGAGTATATTTGCGTCCCGACTTATCTGCGCGAATTGTGGCGGTCGCTTCGGCAAAAAGGTCTGGGGCAGTTATAAGGGCGACAAGACCTACCGCAAAGAAGTTTGGCAGTGTAATGATAAATACAAACGGCTCGGAAACCCCGGAAAGGGATGCCAGACGCCACATATCACCGAGGAAGTGATCAAGGAAAGGTTTTTAGCCGCATTCAATCAACTAATGCATAACCGCGATGAGCTGATTGAAGACTGCCGACTTGCTCAAAATGTCTTTTGTGACACCACGGCAATTGATACAGAACTTGCCGAATTGTTCCGTGAGATTGAGGTTGTTACCGAACTATCCAGAAAGGCAATTTATGAAAATGCCCGATCGGCGGTAGACCAGAAGGAATGGACGGAGCGTAACAACGCCTATCTCGAACGCCACCATAAAGCTTCAAAGCAAGTCGATGAGTTGGAAGCGATCAAGCGAGAGCGCCTTGGCAAGGGCAAAATCATCGAAGGCTTCATCAAAGACATTGAGAGCCGACCGCTTGCCATAGCTGAGTTTGACGAAAAACTGTGGCTTGCTGTAATCGACCAAGTGACGGTCAACCAAGATGGCGCAATGACATTTAGATTCAAAAACGGCTCGGAAGTCACAGCTTAACATTCAACTATTTACGGCTCGCCAATCGGCGGGCTGTTTTTTTTTCCTTAACAGTATCTTTTAACGATTACAAGGTAAATCGTTAAAAGATGCACACCCCCAGAGGTCAAATCGTTAAAAGTAAGCACTTGGCAGCCACAAGTTTGTGTCAAGTATCCTCCGAAAACGGCAACTCTAAAACACCAACTATTGCTACAAGGCGAAAAGCACAAAGCCCGAAAGCGGCTTAAATCAAGCACTTTTTGACAAACAAAAAACCACCTGCTGACAAAATTCCTTTTATCAATAGATGGTATTTGATTTGGTGGAGATGGGGGGAGTCGAACCCCCGTCCGAAAGAACGTCAACAATGACGTCTACCAGGATAGTCGATGATTGGGTCTTATCTGCTGAGCGTCCACCGACAAACCAACAACAGACCAGCCTCTAAGTACAATATGGGTATGAGACAGCCCCCATAAGGTTTCCTACTAAGTTGATGCCAGATTCCGAGTTCGTAGGACCACCCGGGCTGACAAGCCGCCTAATTAGGCAGCTAAAGCGTAATCGCTTTTAGCGTTTAAATATTTTCCACCGATTTCGGGTCAAATGGAACACCCCCTGGCAGTCAAGGTCTAAATTCCCCCGTCGAAGCCCAATGCATCCCCTGATGCTCTTAGAATTATAGCACACAATCCGTGCAAAACAAAATTATGTATGGGTGTTAATTCTGTTCGCTTTTCGCAATTACTACCATTGCCAACATCATAAGTACCAGACCGATTGTCTGAATAGAATACAGTTTTTCATGCAAAAACACAGCTGCCATCAGCACTACAACAGCAGGTTGTGCACTAGTCAAAATAGAACCAACCCCGGCCTCTAGGTACCTGAAGCCCGCAATAAATAATGTATAGGCACAGACAAAGACCATCAAGGCCTGTCCACCAATCCAAAGGACACTGCTCATTGGTGGAAGTCCCTCAGCAACTATGGCCCAAGGCGATTTAAGGATCATAAGGCCCAAGGCACCGAATAGCAAAATATAGAAGTTTATTGTCCAAGGGCCGTAACGCTTAATGAATACCCGATTCATCATCCCATGAATTGCGTAAGCAACCCCTGCCAAAAGCCCTGTCATAACGCCCAAAAGATTCATGTCCACAACGCTTAGATTATAGCCCACAACCACTAGGACTGTACCCAACATCGTCATCAGTACAGTCACTAACTTTACCCGAGTAATCTTTTCCTTCAAGAAAAGTGCCGCCATAATCAAAGTAAATGCTGGTGCCGTATACAGTAGCAGCATAGCCGTACTAACATTGGTTAACTTTATTGTCGTCATAAACAAGGAAGTCGTTCCACTAACTGCGATAAATCCAAAGGCCACAAAACCTAAGATATCTCGTTTTTCCAAATGGAAACTCTTCTTCCCAACAAGCATCACTATGCCAACCATCAGCAAACCTAGCGTTACCTTTATGACCGACAGAGTCAACGGATTTATACCAGTAGTCATCACCACACTTGCCATAATACTCTCTGCACTAAAGAAAATTACAGAAAGACTAAGTGCAATAAATCCCTTCACCTTATATTTAAATTCCTTTGATGTCGTTGTTTCCTGTGTTCCATGCTCTTCCACATTCTTCTTCATATAATATGCCTTCTCTTCCTAATAGTTATTCAATATCTGATTCAAACCTTTAGTTACTAACTTTCATAGTTTACCACGATATCCCTTCCCATCCAATAGATAAAATGTATACGTTTAACTAGAAGTGTATTTCATAACCATATTTTCTCTCAGTCATCTTCGGATAGTTCTTTCGCATATAATATATATCATGGTAAAATATGATGATATAACTAGTAACATAAAGGAGAACAACATGGAACAGAAAAAAGATATAATTGAAAACTGCCTTTACTACTTTCATAACGGATACAGCTGCTCTGAAGCCATCCTACAAGCGGGTATGGATGAGTTTGGACTTACATCAGACTGCACACCAGCCGTCGCCTCGGTTTTTGGTGGGGGAATTAAGAGCCTGGGACATATTTGTGGTGCTATAAGTGGAACACTAATGCTAATCGGTATCATGCATGGTAAACATAGTTTAGAAGATTCCTGTGAAGAAGCCGACCGCTTAGCCCTAGAATTTTTAGACTATTGCGAAAAAGAATTTGGAACGCTTATGTGCCGGGATATAACAGGAATCAATTTCCGCGAAGAAGAATATCCAAGCGAGAAATGCACCAACATCATCGAATCCAATTGCGTTCCCTTACTTAAGAAAATTTGTCTATGGCAAAAGGAAAACCTTGGATGAGAGATATAAGCAAGGGCTATGCTTTAGTACTTTTGGCCGTATTCTTTTTCGGCACACAAAGTACCATCGGCAAAGGCCTAATGAACAGTGGCATCCATCCAGTTACACTAGCAGCTATGCGGATCCTATTGGGCGCTCTGATGTTTTTTATCTACATATTGGTAACCAATCCAAAAAGTCTAAAACTCGAAAAAGAAGATTATCTGTATTTCCTTATTTTTGGTTTATTAACTATCGCGGTAACCCACTTTTGTCTTAATTATGCGATCTTCTACGCAGGTGTTGCCACAGCAAGTATATTGCTTTACACCGCGCCAGCTTTCGTAACGGTGCTTTCCATCTTTTTTTTCGCGGAAAAGCCTACTTGGCAAAGAATTATCGCTCTTTTTTTAACTCTACTAGGTTGCTACTTTATTACCCGTTCATCCCAAGAACTGAACTTTAACAAACTTGGCGTCATGTTCGGTATTCTTGCAGGTTTCAGTTATGGCTTATGGAGTATACTGACTAAAAAAGGACTATCCAAATACTCCACACCCGTCATCAATTTCTATAGCCTCTTCATCGGGGGATTAATATTGCTTATTGCTTCATTTATTGTAGCCGGCCCTCAGTCCTATCTGATCAGCCCAGCCAAATGGACCGGGGTAATCCTGATGGCTTTTTTCAATACCTTCATTCCCAACAACTTCTATGTTAACGGAATGAAGTATATGGCTGCTAGCAAAGCGAGTATCCTTGCCAACTTTGAATTGGTTATTGCTGTACTTTTGAGTTACCTTATTTTCAAAGAACCCTTCACCTTCTTTAAGGTACTAGGGTTTATCTCCATCGGCTCAGGGTTACTACTCATTGTAAGAGAAGACTACAAAAAAAAGGATGCTTAGCATCCTCTTTTTTTTTGAAATATCTTTTCCGATTTAGTGATACCTATAGCCTTCCCTGCAATAATCCTGGACCAGAAACCTTTTTCCTATTCTCCGCACTATCCCATCTTATTTTGGTATCATAAGAGTAACCCTCAAACACGGCATCCAAATCACCCTCCCCCTTCAGAAACAGTTCAATATGTTGCCAATACGCTGCCATTCTTACCAAAGCCTGGTCATAAAGGTCGACAAATGAGTCCTGCGACAGCTTATTTTCATCCATAGGATGACTCCACTTTTGGTGAGACTCATTCATACAATCTAGTGACTCCACATATTTCAAGGTAGGATAAACTGGTTTGCCAATATATACACTTCTTCCTTTGATCCGCGCAAGCATCCTACTTAAACTCTCCTTACATCCTTGCGGATCATAGAGAAAACGCTGTGCCAGCTTCATATCCTTCATAGCCCGTTCGAAATCACCCTCCTGGTAGGTAGAATAGTCATACATTTCAGAAATTCGCCCATAAAATTGATCCAAACAGGTTGGCAGAGTGTCTGGCATCCATTCCCACAATTTCACCTTTTTAATATTCTTACCTGTCTTTTTGTTATAAAGCAAAGCATCAATATTGGCCTCAAGAATCATGTGATTGGAAGTCATTTCATCCGTTTTAGCAGTTCCATTAAAGGCAAAACCTGCCTGAGCATATACGTAAGGATGGCACTGGGTATCCAAGGTATAATGACCAGTAAATCCCCAAGCATAGGAAAAACGTTCTGTGGTATCCGCTTTTCCCTCTTTCACAAACTGCCAAAGATTGACTAAAAATTCATCTGTTTTTTCGGTATGAAGGATTCCCGCCAATTCCGGATACCCCTTCGTACTCCGACACGGTTGCTTACCAAAATAAAAAAAGGGGTCTGCTCCTTGTGCTCCTAAGGTCAATAGTGCATTATGTTCTGTTCCTTCTATTTTTCTATATTTCGGCAACAATTTCAAAGAATCCATTGCAAATAAACTATGAGTCATAAAATCAGGCATTATCGTCTCACCATCAATCCTTTTCTAAAATTCATCCAAAGCCAACAACACATCTTCTTGGAGCGTCTCTAAATAATTAAGAGCCCACATGCAACTATCGCGGGTAAGACCTGCCACCGCATCTTCAATCAGATGAAACTTATAGTTCAACTGATGAGCGTCCACCGCTGTAGCCCGCACACATCCATCCCCAGCAATGCCACATAAGTAAAGCGTCTCTACCGATAAGCCTTTCAAAAGCAAATCCAAATCCGTTGCAAAGAAACCAGAAAACCGTCTCTTAACCACCTTAAAATCAGTCGGTTCCACCTTTATTTGCGGGATTATTTCAGCCCCCCAGGTTCCTTCAATGCAATGCGGTAAAGAACAATCCAGTTCGCGACCAAAGTCCACCAACCCAGCCCGATGCTCTTGATAAATATGAATCACTGGCATATTTTTTTCACGAGCTTTTGCAATACAGGAAAGAACATTCGTCACCAGTGTAGTTGGCATTCCTTCCGCATCACGACTTGCAAACGGTCCCTTGGGATCTATAAAATCATTTTGCATATCTATCACGAGCAAAGCCGATCTTTTCTCTTCCATCTTTCCCCCACCATTTACCTTTTCTTTCTATTCTAAACCATATGCTAGCCCTCCTACAAGCAGCAAGCATTACTTGTCATCAACGTAAAGGAATATTCAGCTTACATTACATTTTACCTGCTATAATAGAAGTAAGAAGTGAAAGGGGATATCTATGACCAAACAGGAACGCAGTTGGATACTCTACGACTGGGCTAATTCCGCCTACTCAATTGCCATCACGACAGCCATCTTGCCCTTATATTTCAAGGACGTGATAGCAGCTTCATTGCCAGGCGCCCTCTCAACAGCCTATTGGGGATATGCCAACGCATTTGCCACGCTAGTCATCTCACTCTCCGCACCTTTTCTAGGAACCATGGCAGATTACCGTGGATACAAAAAACGTCTCTTCACGCTCTTTATGCTTCTAGGCACTCTCTTTACCGCATCCCTATACTTTATCCAACCCGGCCAGTGGCAACTTTGCGTACTCTTATACATCCTCAGTGCCATTGGATTTGCTGGTGCCAATATTTTCTATGATTCCTTTCTAACAGATATAACCGAGACCAAAAATATGGACTGGATTTCCTCACTCGGTTTCGGGTTCGGCTACATCGGTAGCTGCATTCCCTTCATTATCAGCCTTGTACTCATAATGAATCCAGATGCAATCGGTACGAGCGCACTACAGGCAACTCGTTTATCCTTTTTGATTACTGCTTCTTGGTGGTTCATTTTTTCTCTACCCATGATGAAAAATGTACAGCAAAATTACTTCATTGAACCTGAACCCAGGCCACTAAGAAACTCCTTCAAAAGACTTAGTAAAACAATCAAAAATATTCGGGGTCATAAAAATATCTTTATGTTCTTGATTGCCTATTTCTTCTATATTGATGGTGTCGATACCATCATCAAGATGGCAACCGTATATGGCAGTGACGTTGGGCTAAAAAGTTCCGATATGTTGCTTATTTTGCTAGTATCCCAATTTATCGCCTTCCCCTTTGCCATCTTATTTGGTAAACTAGCCAAAAAATTTAGTGCAAGATCCATGATTTCCTTTGCCATTTTGCTTTACACTTTTATCTGTTTCTATGCCTATTTCATGAACAGTGTCATTCATTTTTGGGTTCTTACTATATTGGTCATGACCAGCCAAGGTGGAATACAAGCACTCAGCCGTTCCTTTTTCGGGAAAATGCTCCCCAAGGAACATTCCAATGAATTCTTCGGCTTCTACAACATCTTTGGCAAGTTTGCTGCCATCATGGGACCACTTTTGGTAGGCGTCTTCTCGCAAGTGACTGGTAACTCCCGCTTTGGCATATTAAGTCTCGTATTATTGTTTGCCACCGGGTTTATACTGTTTCGCCGGGTACCCATCCCTCTTGATGAGAACTAGTTCATGGCAATCCTTGTTGCATGCATTTTCGAAGAAAACTATTTTTCAGACAAAGAAATAACAGGCCTAGGACAAAGTCCAAGGCCTGTTACTATTTGGGGGTTATATGAAAAAACTAGAGAATGTCTAAAAGAGTCATCGCCTTAGCGAAAATTACATTCATTTCTGCATTATTCATTGGTCTATTCGGTGCAAACTGGCTGTCTCCCGTTCCAGAAATCAATCCCAAGGAGGTCAGATAAGCTAAATCTTCTGCCGTATCTGCATCACTTACATCAGAGAATACGATGGGAGCGTTATCTCCCATGGCAAGGCCACGTGCTTCAAGAGCGTCTGCTAAAAGAGCTATCGCATCATCTCTTTCGATTTCTCCACTCACCTCAGCCATTATTTCTACATCTAAGAAACGGTTCAAATTATCTAAATATCTAGCTGCATCTGCACTACCATTTAGGTCAAAAGTACCTTCATCATCTGCGGTGCTAAATCCATTGTTCAACAAATCATAAACATAATCATCAGCCCAGTGATTCAAGAAATTAGGTGCCAAAGTCCAGTTATGGTCAGCCTCGGTCATAATCACTTCTTTTTCCATGATATAGTCGCTTAAGAAATCTCTCGTCTCAGCGCCTTCATCATAAAGAACTGTAGCCTGTCCTGAACCAGTTCCAGGGAAGTTTCCTCCACCACCAGCGCGGTAGTTATTCATCGCTAACGTAAATACATCATCGGCTGCAACTGGACTACCGTTGTAGGTAAGAGATACAATTCTATCTCCCAAGGGTCTAGTAACATCAATCACATAATCCACGCCATCGATTTGGTCAAAGTAATAACCTTCGAAATCAGGATTAATCAGTGGCATATCTCCACTACCAGGTACAATCTGGTTAAAGTTTTGACAAGCATGCTCCAAATACGCTTTCAAATCAGATCCACTAATTTCAATGGCTACTAAAATATCATCATAAAGGTAAATATTGCCAACACCGGCAAGAGAGATCTCACCTTCTGGAATATCTGTATAATCGTCTGGGCCAGCAGCTCCATAACGGAACGGTGCTGCCATCGATAGAATTGGATTCTCTATGGCTTCTGTATTCAGCTCAGAGTTTTCAACAGCCCAAGTCTGTACATCCGTAATCAACTGAATCATGTTGGTGTCTGTAATTCTAGAACCACGTGAAGTGATTTCAACATCCGTAGCCCCAGCAATATTTTCTTCCATATAAGCTACTGTTGCATCATGATAAAAAGACATTGCTTCCATGAAGTCTGCATCCGGCTCAACGTAGGCATCCTTATTATCTGTATTAACCGTTTCAGCTGTAGCTTCTACAACGTCCCAACCATCACTCATCTTTTCCAATTCAAGACGAGTTACGGACAGGCCTCTTCCATGTTGTTTGCCTTGAACAACCAATACGTCATCACCACTTACTTCATTGGTAATATAGGCTACGTTCGTAGTATGAGTATGTCCATACATAATTACATCGATTCCAGGAACCGTTTTGGCAATTTGGTCTACTGCGTTTTCAACAGGAAAGTCCTCATTGACGCCTGCCAAACGATTATCCATCACCATCTCACCATTTACCATCTTATAGCCTAAACCAGAATGGCTAAGTAGAACAATTACATCCGCACCATCTGCCTCAAGCATAGGTACATATTTTTCGACTGCTTCCACTTGATCTAACGGTTCATATTCATAATCAATCTTGCTACCATACCATGGATACCAGCCAGGAGTGGTCACACCCAAAACACCAACCTTAATGGTTTCTCCATTTGAAAGTTCTTTGTCTAGAATCGCATACGGTTCAAACACTAAGTCTTCCGTACCAGCATAAACCGTATTACAGCTAAGTGTTGGAAAGTCTGCATCATCTACAAAATCATGCAGTGCTTCCAAACCGTTTTGAAATTCATGATTGCCCAAAACCATAGCATCATAATCTAGATATTCCAGAGCGTAGGCAAAAGGATTTTCCACATCTGGTAGGTCTGCCGTAGGATTCTTAACACCCCAGTAATAAGCAAGTGAGCTTCCCTGAATTGTGTCACCAGAATCAAAAAGCATCACATTGTCGTTCTCATCTCGGTATTGGTTAATCAATGTAGCAACCCGAGCCAATGAGCCTTTTTTATTCGTACTACCCGAGAAATAATCATAAGGCACCATATAACCATGCAAGTCTGTAGTCTGTAACAAAACCAGCTCTGCAGTCTCGTTATCAGCGGCGAAAGCCCCTGTGGTTGGACCAAACGCAGAAATTAGCATCAAAGCAACAAGTATCAGCGATAGTTTCTTCATATTTCCTCCTTGGATTGCATTTACAACTACATAGTAAGTAGGTAGCTATAGTTGTATATACGTGTGTATGTCTTAGTTCCTATTCGTCGCCTATCTCGAAAATCCTGCATAAAAAAAGCAAAATCCGAAATATTTCAGATTTTGCTTTATCTTATTTATTTTTGCCGATCACGAAACGCTCTTTCGATATCCCGACTAGCCTGTTTTTTGGCTAAATCATGACGTTTATCGTAAAGCTTCTTCCCTTTTACCAAGGCCAATTCCACTTTGACTTTGCCATGATCATTAAAGTACATCGAAAGAGGAACTAAGGACAAACCCTTTTCCTTAACCTTGCCCAACAGTTTCCGAATCTCATATTTATGCATAAGAAGACGTCTTTTACGCTCTGGTTCATGGTTCATATAGCTGCCCTGTTCATAGGTACTTATATGTACACCCTCCAGATATATTTCACCTTCATAAATATTGGCATAACTATCTTTCAGGTTAACACGTCCCGCCCGGAGACTTTTCACTTCCGTACCCTGCAAGCTTATGCCTGCTTCAAAGGTCTCTAGGATATGGTAATCGTGTCTTGCTTTTTTGTTTTTTGTTATGGTTTTCATGTCTACACCGCCTATTTCACGATTTCGAAATCCAATTGTCTGAGTGCTTCATCTGCTCGCACCAATTGTACCTTGACTGTATCACCCAATCTGTAGGTTTTACCGTTTTTCTCACCTACCATACTCATGCCAGCTTCATCATAGGTGTAATACTGATCACCTAAGGTACCCACTTTGACTAGACCCTCTGCCAAGTTATCCAGACGTACAAAAAATCCAGATGCTATCACGCCACTAATCTTAGCATCAAATACTTCTCCAACTTGTCCGGCCATATATTCAACAACCTTGAGTTTCACTGCTTCCCGTTCTGCTTCTTCTGCAACCAGTTCTTGTTCCGAAGAAACACTAGCAGCCTTCTCCGCTTCCCGATACCATTTTTCAGCATTTTTCTGATTCATGGTGCCTCTTCTAGCTCGTTTCAAAGAACGGTGTACAAACAGGTCCGGGTATCTCCGAATAGGGGATGTAAAGTGGCAGTAATAGGTAGCTGCCAGGCCAAAGTGACCCACACTTTCAGGAAGATAGCGAGCATGCATCATAGATCTTAGCAGCATAATGGATAGCTCTTCTTCATAAGGTTCACCCTTTATTTTTTCCATCAGTTCTGCATAGACCCGGGGTTGAATATCTTCTCCCGTTTGTTCTACCTTGAGATCATATTTCTTGAGCATATTATTCAATCGTTCAATCTTTTCTAAACTGGGAGACTCGTGCACCCTATATATTGTAGGCATCTCCAACCAGTGTAAATGCTCAGCCACCGTTTCATTGGCCACCAGCATACACTCCTCAATAATGGATTCTGAAATTGTACGGCTCCTAATTTTTAGTTCCTTGACCGTGCCGTCATCATTCATAACCACTTTGACTTCTGGAAATTCGAAATCGATAGCCCCTCGCTTCATACGGCGTGACTTTAGAATATCGCGCAGTTCAGCCAAAGTCTTAAACATCGGCAGAAAATCTTGGTAGCGTTTTTTCAATTCAACATCATCGCCTTCAAGGAGTTCTGTCACATCTGCATAATTCATGCGTTCATCAACCTGAATAACGCTAGGGCCAATTTCTGATGAAAGAACCTTGCCTTGATGATTGATAACCATCTCACAGCTCATGCTAAGGCGGTCTACCTTGGCGTTTAAGCTACAGATACCATTACTGAGTTCAACCGGCAACATTGGTATCACCCGATCCGGAAAATACACCGAGGTTGCCCTTTTGTGCGCTTCTTTTTCTAATACTGTGTTCTTTTTAACATAGTGAGATACATCCGCAATATGTACTCCCAAAAGGAAATTTCCTTCTTTATCTTTGCTAATGGTTACAGCATCATCTAAATCACGCGCATCTGCTCCGTCAATGGTGACCGTGGCTAAATGACGTAAGTCTTTACGACCCGATAGGTCTTCATTTTCTATAGTCTGAGGCATCTTTGCTGCTTCTTCCAATACATCCTTCGGAAAATCTAATGGCAGCTCATAGCTTTTGATAACACTAAGGATATCAACACCCACTTCATCTGGGTAGCCTAGTATTTCCACGATACGACCTTCAGCAGCTTTTTCCCCTACTGGCCATTTCGTGATTTCTCCAACTACCTTCTGTCCTGTTTTTGCACCTAGACTTTTCTTATCCTTAATATAGATATCTTTTCCAATCGACAAATTATCCGGAATAAGAAATCCGAAATTTTTGTTCTTCTGATAGGTACCTACAATGGTTTCATTTTTACGTACTGCTACCCGCTCAATCGTTCCTTCGCGTTTTTCACCATGCGCTTTTTTGAAGGGACGTACCAATACATGGTCTTTGTCCATCGCCCCGTGCAGGTTATCAGGGGAAATAAACAAGTCGCCCTTTTCGCGTTCCTCCATGTCCAGTGGAATCACAAAGCCAAAACCACGCGCATTACCCTGTAATACGCCCAGAATGAACCCCACATGTTTCGGTAGTGCATAGCGCTTCTTCTTGGTGACAACGATCTCTCCTTTTTGCTCACACTTTCTAAGCAATTCCATAAACGAATAGACGTCATCCTCTGCAATCTCCATCACCGCCAAAAGGTCTTCGATGGGCAAGGGATTGTAATCCTCCCCATTCATTTTTTTTAGTAAATCTTCTTTTTCAATCATGTTTCCTCCTCGTTGGTCGGCATAAAATTTGTGGAAACAAAAAGAGCCATTGTCACGGACAACGGCTCAATCAACTACCCTACAATGTAAAGAATCAGTGTAAACAATAAAAATCCGATTGCTGCCCCAGTTGAAAGCCTAGCCAACATTGCATCAATTCCCTTGTTTTTACCGAATATCTGATCCGCCCCACCATCAATCGTTCCCGAAAGACCTGCGCTCTTGCCCGGTTGCAACAACACGGTAACAATGAGCATCAGTGCTGCGATAAATTGCAATACAGTTAAAAATATGGTCATCACTTCACCTCCAACTACATATCAACAGTCCTATTTTAGCATAAAGCAATAAATAGCACAATAAAAAAGGGGGGCCGTTCAATTGCCCCCCCTAGATTAGCGCAAGTTGTAGAAGGTATCGTTGCCAGCAAATACGGCTACATCACCTAATTCATCTTCAATACGCAACAATTGGTTGTACTTCGCTACACGGTCCGATCTTGATGGAGCACCAGTCTTAATTTGTCCAGCGTTGGTTGCTACAGCAATATCAGCAATGGTAGTATCTTCCGTCTCACCAGAGCGGTGGGATATAACGGCAGTGTAACCAGCTTTTTGTGCCATTTCAATCGCGTTTAGAGTCTCGGTCAGCGTACCAATCTGGTTTACTTTCACCAAAATTGAGTTAGCAGCGCCAAGTTTAATACCTTTTGCCAAACGCTCAGTATTGGTAACAAACAAGTCATCACCAACAATCTGTAAACGGTCTCCCAATTTTTCTTTCATGTAAATGAATCCGTCCCAGTCTTCTTCAGCTAGGCCGTCTTCGATAGAAACGATGGGGTATTTTTCAATTAAATCAGCGTAATAATCAACCATCTCGGTAGATGTTAATTCTCTGTTTTCAGAAGCCAGGATATACAATTTTCTTTCAGCATCATAAAACTCAGAAGAAGCTGGGTCCATAGCAATACGGAAGTCTTCTCCAGGTTTGAAGCCGGCTTTTTCAATTGCCATTACAATGTATTTCAAGGCATCTTCATTTGACTTGAGGTCTGGTGCAAATCCACCTTCATCTCCAACTGCTGTATTCAGTCCTTCAGATTTAAGTACTTTTTTCAGATTATGGAATACTTCAGCACACATTCTTAGTCCTTCTGCAAAAGAAGTAGCGCCTACTGGCATAACCATGAATTCTTGAATATCTACATTGTTATCCGCGTGGGATCCGCCATTTAGAATATTCATCATTGGAACCGGAAGCTGCTTTCCATTCACACCACCAATATAACGGTACAGTGGCAAGTTCAAAGAAGCAGCAGTAGCTTTGGCCACAGCCAAAGATACACCTAAGATAGCATTGGCACCCAGTTTCGCTTTGTTGGGTGTACCATCAAGCTCTATCATCATCTGGTCAATACCGGCTTGGTCTTCAGAATCTAGTCCAATCAATTCCATTGCAATAATTTCATTTACATTATCTACTGCATCAAGAACGCCTTTGCCCAAGTAACGGTCAGCATCTCCATCACGCAATTCAACTGCTTCAAAAGCACCTGTAGATGCGCCAGACGGAACGCCTGCTCTGCCCATGGAACCATCTTCCAAATATACTTCAACCTCAACTGTTGGGTTACCCCTTGAGTCCAAAATCTCTCTTGCATAAACATCTGTAATAATCATTTTACTTCCTCCTTATATCTATTCATCTTTATAAACTTTTTCACTAATTGCAGTCTAACATAGCTTCCTAGTTTCGGCAAAGAAATCATTTTTTAATTAGAAGACTTTTTCCGGTCATCGCCTTCGGTTGTTTCACTTCAAGCACTTGAAGCATGGTTGGAGCAATATCTTCCAAGCATCCGTCGGCCAGCCTATAGTCTGCCATATCGCTAGATACCATCAGAAATGGTACCAAATTGGTAGTATGGGCTGTATGTGGCTTACCTGTTTCCTCATCGAGCATCATCTCGCAATTACCATGGTCTGCCGTTACAAAGATAACACCATCTTGAGATTTCACTGCTTCAACAACATTCTTTAAGCAAGCATCAATAATTTCTGCCGCCGTAATCGCAGCCTCCAATACACCTGTATGCCCCACCATATCCGGGTTTGCGAAGTTTAAGATAATCACATCATACATGTCCTTACCAATCGCTTCAACAACTTTTTCCGTAACCTCCAAGGCACTCATTTCAGGTTGCAAATCATAAGTCGCTACCTTTGGAGATGGAATTAGAATACGGTCTTCGCCTTGATTGGGTTCTTCCTTGCCCCCGTTAAAGAAGAAGGTTACGTGAGCATACTTCTCGGTTTCCGCAATCCGGAGTTGTCGCTTGCCCTCCCGAGCCAGAACTTCACCCAAGGTGTCTGTCAATTCCTCCGCAGGGAAGGCAATTTTAGCATCTAGCACTTCTTCATATTCCGTAAGACAGATATAGTTAATATTCAAAGGATCCTTCGAAAAGTCATCAAATCCTTCTTCAATGAATGCTCTGGTGATCTCACGGGCTCTATCAGCTCTAAAGTTACAGAATATGAGTGTATCGCCATCTCGGACTGTGCCGGCATCCCTTATTACAGTTGGAAGTACGAATTCATCGTTTTCACCGCGCTCGTAGGCCTTTTCAACTGCTTCCATGGCGCTTATGGCTTTTTCGCCTTCACCCTTCACCATGGCATTAAAGCCTTTCTCTACTCGGTCCCAACGTTTATCACGGTCCATAGTATAATACCGACCGCTTACTGTTGCAATTTCGCCCAATCCAATTTCTTGCATGGCCTCTTCCAATTGCTTCACATAAACCTTGGCTGAAGTAGGAGGAACATCGCGTCCATCCAGTAAGGCGTGTACAAATAATTGTTGAACACCTCTTTGTTTTGCCAATCGTATCATAGCAATTATTTGTAGGATATGGGAATGAACCCCTCCATCAGAGAGCAAGCCCATCAAATGAACACTTTTGCCTGCTTTTGCTGCTTTTTCCATACCTTCAACCAATACAGGATTTTCAAAAAAGTCCCCATCCTGAATGCTTTTGTTGATGCGAGTCAAATCTTGGTATACCTTGCGGCCAGCTCCAATATTCAGGTGGCCCACCTCAGAATTTCCCATCTGTCCTTCAGGTAAACCAACAGCTAGGCCAGAAGCTTCCAACCGGCACATCGGAGATTCTTCTAATAAAACATCCCAAAAGGGTGTCTCCGCCAGCAAAATTGCATTGGATTTTTTTTCTTCTCTCAAGCCCCAGCCATCGAGAATACATAGCATTACCGGTTTTTTACTCATAGACCCTCCTATTCAAAGTTCACCAGTCTTGCAAAGTCTTCCGCTTTAAGACTAGCACCACCTACCAGGGCTCCATCGATGTTTTCTCTCGCCATCAACTCATCAACGTTTCCTGGTTTCACACTGCCACCATACTGAATGCGCACTGCAGCTGCTACAGTATCATCATACAGTTCAGCAATCAATCCGCGAATAAATCCACACATTTCTTCCGCTTGATCACTAGTAGCCGTTTCTCCTGTACCGATAGCCCAAATGGGTTCATAGGCAACTACAATTTTTTTCATATCTTCAGCAGGAACATCCTTGAAATCACCTACCAACTGATTTTTTACAAAGTCTTTTTCTTCGCCTTTTTTTCTCGTCGCCAAGGACTCACCGCAACAGACAATCGGCGTCATATTGTGTTTGAAGGTAGTGAATATCTTTTCATTAATACTCGCATCCGTCTCGTTAAAGTACTCTCTTCTTTCCGAGTGGCCTAAAATTACATAGTCGACAGCCAAGGCTTCTAACATTAGGGGAGATATCTCTCCTGTATAGGCACCAGATTCTTTTTGGTGCATATTTTGTGCACCCAACTTAATATTTGTACCAGCAATGACTTTGCCTACAGCTTGTATTGCAACAAAAGGAACGCATAGGCATACTTCTGTGTCCGCCTTGCTGACGAGAGCCTTAATGCTCTCTGTCAGTTCCACGCCTTCTTCAACTGTTTTGTTCATTTTCCAGTTTCCTGCTATTATTGGTCTTCTCATTATTTCTCCTTATCTATCGCTAATGGCATCAATGCCCGGAAGAACCTTGCCTTCAAAGAATTCTAGGCTAGCGCCTCCACCTGTTGATATATGCGTCATTTTGTCTGCCAGCCCAGACATCTGAGCGGCTGCAGCCGAATCTCCACCACCAATGATGGTTACTGCATCGGTTTCCGCCATGGCACGTGCTACCCCAAAGGTTCCTTTGGAAAAATTCTCCATTTCGAATACGCCCATAGGACCATTCCAAATAATTGTCTTAGCTCCAGCGATCTCTTTTGCAAACATCTCCAGTGATTTAGGGCCAATATCCAGTCCCATTTGATCTACGGGTATACTATCCATATCCACTGTTTCAAAAGCTACATCATTGCTGAAGGCCGGCGCCACCACCACATCCTGAGGCAACAGCAGACGAATTTTCTTTTCTTCCGCTTTTCCTAGTAATTCACGTGCTAGGTCCAACTTATCCGCTTCCAAAAGGGAAGTGCCAATTTCCATTCCTTGGGCTTTAAGGAAGGTAAAGGCCATACCGCCCCCAATAATCAAGGCATCAACCTTATTTAAAAGGTTTTCAATAACGCCAATCTTATCCGAAACTTTAGCCCCTCCCAAGATAGCCACAAACGGGCGTTTGGGTTCTTCCATCACTTCGCCCATAATGTCTACTTCTTTTTTAACCAAATAACCTAATGCCGAAGGCAAGAGGCTTGCTACTCCAACGTTGGATGCATGGGCGCGGTGCGCCGTACCAAAGGCATCATTGACAAACAATTCGCCTAGGCTTGCCAATTCTTTCGCAAAGCCTTCTTCATTCTCAGTTTCTTCAATTCTAAAGCGAGTATTCTGTAGCAAGATCACCTGTCCATCTTTTAGTTCAGAAGACAGTTTTTTTGCCTGCGTACCGACAACATTGTCATCATCAGCAAACAAGACTTCCGATCCCAATAATTCGCTCAAACGTGCCGCCACCGGCGCTAGAGAAAAATCCTGATTGGCTTTACCCTTTGGACGTCCCAAGTGGGACATTAAAATAACCTTTGCATCATGGTTGCGTAAATAGTTGATGCTGGGTAGGGCTGCTCTTATACGAGCGTCATCCGTAATCGCGCCCTTTTCCATCGGAACATTGAAATCGCAACGAACCAATACGCGGCGACCCTGGACATCTAAGTCTTCAATTCCCTTCTTATTTCTCATATTTCCTCCGTAAACTGAAAAATGCGAGCCGCAAGGATCGCATTCTTCTTACCGCTTTTTCGTTCGAATTAAAGTCCTTTAGAATCAATGTAGGCTGCTAAGTCTACACAACGGGTCGCATAACCAGTTTCATTATCATACCAAGACAATACTTTGACCATATCGCCATCGATGGCCATGGTGGACAAGGCATCTACAGTAGATGAACTATCACAACCGTTAAAGTCTTTAGAAACTAAAGGCTCTTCGGTATAGGCTAGGATCCCAGCCAATGGACCTTCTGCTGCTTTTTTAAGCTCAGCGTTAATTTCTTCTACAGAAGCTTTCTTCTCTAGTTCCAGTACCAAGTCTACCAAAGAGACATTGGGGGTCGGAACACGAATGGCCATACCATTCAATTTTCCTTTTAGCTCAGGCAATACCAAAGATACAGCTGCTGCTGCGCCAGTAGTGGTCGGAATCATATTTTCTCCTGCCGCTCTAGCACGTCTCAAATCACTGTGGAATTGATCCAATATCTTTTGGTCGTTGGTATAAGAGTGAATGGTGGTCATCAATCCTCTCTTAATGCCAAAACTGTCGTTTAGAACCTTCGCTACTGGTGCAAGACAGTTGGTTGTACAAGAAGCATTAGAAATAATCACATGCTTATCTTTATCATACTTATCTTCGTTCACACCCATAACAATGGTAATGTCTTCGTTCTTTGCCGGAGCTGAGATAATAACTTTTTTTGCTCCGGCTTCGATATGTCCCATAGCAGCTTCCTTCGTACGGAAGAAACCAGTTGATTCGATGACAATCTCTGCACCAACTTCACCCCAACCCAAATTTTTCGGGTCACGTTCAGAAAATACCTTGATTTTCTTTCCATCAATTACTATATCGTTTCCATCCGCGGATACTTCACCTGCATATGTTCCATGGATACTATCGTACTTGAATAAATGAGCATTCGTTTTTGCATCCGTCAAATCGTTGATGGCAACCACCTCGACCTCAGGATTCTTAAGAGCCGCTCTCATTACCAGCCTACCAATCCTACCAAAACCATTAATACCAATTTTAACCATAACTTCCTCCTTCAAAAGAATATATAAAAGTGCAACACACAAATTTAAGCAAATTAATTAATCAAAAATTATCACAGCAAATTATACCCCATTTACTGCATTTTGTCTGCAATTTCCTCCAATTTTCTAAGCCTGTGGTTAATTGCCGATTTACTAATGGGGGGGTCCAACATTTCACCCAATTCTTTGAGAGAAGAGGATGGAAATTCCAAACGTAGCCGAGCTACCTCTTTTAATGTAGGCTTTAGTTTTTCAATACCCATCGTACGCTCGATAGCATGGATCGCTTCTAGCTGTCGCACACCCGTATTGACTACCTTGTTCAGATTAGCTGTCTCACAATTTACACCACGATTCACCCTATTTCTCAGGTCTTTCAAGATTCGGATATTTTCAAATTCAAGCAACTTCTTATAGGCCCCAATAACATTGAGAAAGGTTACAATATCTTCACTGCCTTTAAGGTAAACGATAAATCTCCCTTTTCGTTTATTAATCCTAGCCTCTAAATCAAAACGTTCCATGGTCTTTAGGATAAAATACGCATTTGAGGCATTGTGTGAAGTCAGTTCCAGATGGTAATCCCCTTCTGGGTTGCTGACTGACCCAGCTCCTAAAAAAGACCCACGTAAATAAGCACGGTAACAGCAGGTCCCATTAAACATATCTTCAAGATAATCGTCTTCCAAGCGCTCTTGGAAGGACAGTTTCAGCTCCCTCAGAACCAAATCCACATAGGACTTCCCGCGAATACGAATCGTATATTTATTGTTTTTCCGTAATCTTTTCTTTTGCCGCACCGATACTTCTACCGGTATATCGTATAAAGCACGCAACAGTTTAAATATTTTACGGGCAACAGCGGCATTCTCCGTTTCAAATTCCAGGAGATATTCTTCAGATAGGTTTTTCTTAACGACTCCATCGGAGCGAAAAAGTGCTAGTAATTCCGTGCGTTGGCAACACTCATTCTTCGGAATAATGCGCGACAGGTTGTTTTTTGTTTGTGATGAAAATGACATCCTGACCTCCTGTTGTCTATTGATATTTACTCAATTCTCTATGTTTGACGATTATTTCTACTCCTTCCGATTCTAAGCTATTCGCAACAGAATCGGCAATGGCCACACTCCGGTGCTGGCCACCGGTACAGCCAATGGAGATAACCAATTGTTTCTTGCCTTCACGTACATATTCTGGTATCAAAAAATCTAGCATCGAGCCCAAAATATCCAAAAAAGTCTTCGTCTCATCCAGGTTGACAACGTAATTACGCACAATGGCATCTTTGCCCGTCAAAGAGCGCATCTCGGGGTCATAGTATGGATTGGGCAAAAAGCGCACATCAAATACCAAGTCCGAATCTAGGGGCAGTCCATATTTAAAGCCAAAAGAGGCCACTGTTATCGTCATCTTTGACTCTTGATTTCCATATAGTTCATACAACAACGTCTTGAACTCTGCCACCTTCATATTAGAGGAGTCCACGATTCGGTCCGCTTGTTCCCGGATGGGACTTAGAATTATTCGTTCCTCGGCAATGGCTTCTAAAACACCTAGGTCCACTTGTAGCGGGTGCTTCCGGCGCGTTTCCTTATACCTTCTCATCAGGGTTGCATCATCTGCATCCATGTAAAGTACAGAGCAGTGTAGCCCTTTTTTCTTTAGATGAGCAAGGCTTTGCTCAATATCTTGCAAAAACTCTTTTCCTCTTGCATCTGCTGCGATTGCAACCTTGGGAAATAGATCAATGTCCTTGAGCAGTACATGATTAAACAAATCTTCAATCATGGAAAATGGATAGTTGTCAATGCAAAAATATCCCATATCCTCTAAGGCACGCATCGCTTGTGTCTTCCCAGCACCACTCATACCCGTCACTAGCACAAGCCTTGTTTGTTCTTTTTTCTCAACCATATCTCCCATCTCCTGTCACTGTTAACATATCCGTAGAATCCACTAATCTTGGCAATACCAACTATCCCATCAACTGTATCGCAGACCTTCTACATTCATTTCTCATTTCTAGAAAATTCTGCAAACAGGTTTCTCCTGAAGATACAACGAGTGAGGCCGGAATATTGCATTCGGCAAGCAACAACTTAGCTGCATCCAAGTTTCCCACTTGATCCATCCAGTGCGCATCACTGCCCACAGAAATTAGGGCTTTTTCTTCGCGACAAAGATTTAGTATTTCAATCATGTTTTTCTTAGAACCCGGCCGTACAGTACCTGCTAAAGATGAATTATTTACCTCAATGGCAACCCCATTATCCTTACAGGACCTGACTAGTCTTTCTGCATCTACCGGAAAATAAGGGTTCCCAGGATGACCTATAATATCAATCAGACCACTTTCAATAACAGCAATCAAGCGGTCTGTATTTAATGTAATATCGCCTTGGTCGATGGTTACATCATGTAAACTGGCAATGACCAATTCCAGGTGCCCCAATACTTCTGGTGGCAAATCTATCTGGCCTGCATCTCCTAGGATGTTGACCTCAGCGCCCCGTAAAATACGGACCCCCTCAATCTCCCGTGGTAATATGTTTTGGTTAACAAAATAGTAAATTGCTTGTGTCGCCCCTCGCATTGCTGGACCGTGATCCGTATTTGCCAGCATGCTTAGTCCTGCTTTTGCTCCTGCCTGAGCATTCTCTCGGATCGTAGAAAACGCATGACCGGATAAAAGCGTATGTGTGTGTAAATCTGCAATAAGTTGCATGTCAATCCTCCAAGACAAATTTCTCTATGGCTAGTCCTACACCATTATTTTTGTTACATTCTGTAACGAAATCCGATTTATCTTTGATTTCGCTATCTGCATTTCCCATGGCAACGCCGATTCCTGCATACTCCAGCATGGATAAGTCATTATGGTTGTCCCCGATACACATAATCTCTTCTTGTTGCACGCCAAATTCCTCTGCCACCCGTTTTACCCCAGTCGCCTTGGTAATTCCAGGGTGTGAAACTTCCAGAAAATGAGCGTTTGAGCGCACAATATACAATTCCTTGGGCCATACTTTCTCAATCCATCTTGCCATACTGTTGATCTCTTCTTCCTCTTTACTCTGAATGGTAATCTTCGTAAGCTCTTCATGAGCTTCAAAAAAAGCTTGCATATCTTGCTCCACATGGATAGGAACCGCCAACCGTTCTTGGTAACGAGCGGCTAGTTCCGTCAACTCAGCCACATGAATATCATCTTCAAGATAGTAATTGGCGTGGATCCCTCTCCTAGTCACTTCTTGATGAATGCGTTTCGCATATTCCATGGAAATCAGGTAATGCTCCAACTTTTTCTTGTTCTCAATATCGGTTATGTAGGCACCGTTAAAACAAATTAGCGGTGTGTCGAGGTCCAAGTCCCGTGCATATTTCACTGTGGTAGAATACATTCTGCCCGTTGCAATGACTACCTTGACCCCTCTTCTTCTTGCTCTGTCTATTGCATGGCGATCTTGCATACTAATCTTCAAATCGTCCTGTAAAAGAGTTCCGTCCAAATCAATTGCCACCATTTTTATTGTCGTTTTCATCCCAAATATTCCTTTACTTCCTCTGCTTTTTTCAAACTAATATGTAGCGTATCGGCAATTTCCTGTGCACTAGCCCGGCGTACACCTTTTGCTGAACCAAAGGTATTCAAGAGTTGTTTCTTCCTTTTTGGCCCAATGCCAGGCACCGAGTCCAAAATCGAAGTTACTGTTCTCTTGTCCCTTTTTTCCCGGTGAAAGGTGATGGCAAATCTATGTGCTTCGTCTCGGACACGTTGCACCAAGTAGAGGGCTTCTGAATCCCGTTCCAAGCGGATGGGCTCACTTTCACCTTCTCGAAATAAGAGCTCTTCCCTTTTAGCCAAGCCAAAGGTTGGAATAGACGAAAAACCATATTCTTTCAGAATCGCTCTAGCTGAAGACAGTTGGCCTTTACCTCCATCAATGATGATTAGGTCTGGTATCTTCTCAAAGCCAGGCTTTTCTTCCTTGGCACCGCGAAAGCGTCTACTTAAAACTTCCTGCATCGATGCAAAGTCATTTGGCCCCTCTACCGTGCGGATGGTAAAACGCCTATACTCACTATTCGCTGCTTTCCCATCTAGAAATACCACCATGGAAGCCACTGTATTACTTCCCTGAATATTGGAAATATCATAGCATTCAATCCGGTGCGGCGGAGATGGAAGTGACAAAGCCTTTCCTAAATCAGACAGGGCAGCCTCGCTCAATTCCTTCTTCTTTTTCTGAAGCATATTATCAAGATAGGTTAACTTGGCATTTTCCTTGACCATATGCACCAATCGTTTGGCTTCACCACGCTGAGGCCAAAAAAGTTCTACCTTCTTGCCTCGCCTCTCTTTCAGCCATTGCTCCAATGATTCTTGTTCCTCTGGCAAAACATCCACTACTATACGCGCGGGAATTTCTTTACCAACCAAATAATACTGTTTTAGAAAAGCGGCCATAACAGCAGCCTCCTCCTGTTCACCAGTATTGTCCATTTCGAAGGTTTCCCGATTGATAACCTTGCCATTTCTTACGAAAAAGAGTTGGACCACAGCCCGGTTTTCACCAGCATGTATGGCAATCACGTCTTGGTCTTCCTTTTTTTCCATAATAACCTTCTGTTTTTCGCCAATGTTCTTCAAAGCCTTGATTTGATCGCGAATCCGAGCTGCCTTTTCAAAGGCCAAACCCTCTGCAGCTGCTTGCATTTCCCGGTTCAAAAGGCGAATAAGTTCATTGGTATTGCCCTCTAAAAGTAAGATGGCTTCCTTAACTTGCTTTGCATACTCTTCCTTAGAAATTTTACCCATGCAAGGCGCATCACACCGTTTAATCTGATAATTGAGACACGGTCTCTTGCGATTCTTAAACTTCTGATTGCCACAAGAGCGAAGTGAAAACAACTCACGGATAAGGCTTAGAACCTCATGCATAGCACCCGCACTAGTATAGGGACCAAAGTACCGCGATCCATCCGTGCCCCGGCGCCGAACCACCAAGACTCTTGGAAAGTCTTCACCAATGGTTACTTTGATATAGGGATAATGCTTGTCGTCCACCAATCGAATATTGTATTTTGGACGATACTCCTTAATCAGATTACACTCCAAAACCAGAGCTTCCGTCTCGCTTTCCGTCACAATCCATTCCAAATCACGGATTTGCGAGACCATAATCGCCGTCTTAGGGCGATCAACCTTATCCCTAAAATAGCTTCTAACCCGGTTCTTTAAGTTCTTCGCTTTACCCACATAAATAACTTGGTTGGATTCGCCTCGCATCAGGTAGACTCCTGGTGATTTGGGCAGTCTATGGAGTTTCTTCTCTATGTTCTTTCCAATAGCCAATCCAGTTCACCTCGAAAACTTTCTTTAAATACTGGCCTGTGTAAGATTCCGGTACTTGAGCCACCTCTTCGGGTGCTCCCAAGGCAACTACCTGCCCTCCTCCGGTTCCCCCATCAGGACCTAGGTCAATAATATAGTCGGCTGTCTTTATGACATCTAAGTTGTGTTCTATTACCAATATCGTGTTTCCGGCATCTGCCAATCGGCTTAAAACCTCAAGTAACTTACGGATATCATCTATGTGTAGCCCAGTGGTGGGTTCATCCAGAATATAGAGCGTTTTGCCAGTACTTTTCTTGGAAAGTTCAGTTGCCAGTTTAACGCGTTGAGCTTCTCCACCGGAAAGAGTAGTCGCCGGTTGCCCCAAGCGAATATAACTTAGTCCCACATCTATCAGGGTCTTCAATTTTCTCTCAATTCTAGGAATATTCTCGAAAAACGCGTACGCCTCTTCTACTGTCATATCCAAGACGTCTGCAATGGTTTTCCCCTTATACTTTACTTCTAATGTTTCCCGATTATAGCGCTTGCCACCACAGACCTCGCAAGGAACATAGACATCTGGTAGAAAGTGCATTTCTATCTTAATGATGCCATCTCCCTTACAAGCTTCGCAACGCCCACCCTTAACATTAAAGCTGAAGCGGCCCGGTTTATATCCCCTAATTTTACTTTCTTTGGTTCTTGCAAACGTTTCACGAATAATATCAAAGGTTCCTGTATAGGTTGCTGGGTTGGAACGCGGTGTACGCCCGATGGGACTTTGGTCAATATTGACCACCTTGTCGATATATTCTAATCCCTCAATCCGTTCGTGTTTCCCTGGGATAACTCGACTACCAAGTAGCGATTTTTTTAGGCTCTTGAATAGTATCTCATTAACCAGGCTGGACTTACCTGACCCGGATACCCCGGTCACACAATTGAATACGCCTAGTGGTATGGAGACATCTATGTTTTGTAGATTATTCTCAGAAGCCCCCACAATTTTTAAAAACTTGCGATTCCCTATGCGTCGACTAGTAGGAATATTCACGGTCTTTCTCCCGGATAAATAATCTCCTGTCAAGGACTCCTTATTGTCGGCTACCTGTTCTGGGGTTCCATAGGCTACTACTTCCCCCCCATGTTCACCCGCTCCAGGTCCAATATCAATCAGCCAGTCAGCTTCAAGCATAGTTTCTTCATCGTGTTCCACAACAATTAGAGTATTTCCTAAATCTCTTAGTCTCTTCAAGGTCGCAATCAATCTGGCATTGTCTTTCTGATGCAAGCCGATACTAGGTTCATCCAAAATGTACAATACGCCCACTAGACTCGAACCAATCTGGGTAGCCAATCGTATGCGTTGGGCTTCTCCTCCAGACAAGGTACCTGCCGTTCGAGATAAGGTTAGATAGGACAAGCCAACATTATCCAAAAATAGCAGTCTCTCCCTTATTTCCTTCAAGATCTGAACCGCAATCATCTGATCACGCTCATTGAGCTCAAGCTCCTTGAAAAATTTGATGGCTTCCACAATGGACAAATCACTCACTTGAGCAATATTTTTTTCACCCACCAATACACCTAGGACCTCATCTTTCAGCCTGCTACCTTTGCAATCTGGGCAAGCATGAAAGGACATGAAACTTTCGGTCCACTTTCTAGAAAGTTCTGAGCTTGTTTCCTGGTGACGTCGCTTCAAATTATTGAAGACACCCTCAAATCGAGTATCCCAGTCTTGTTTCTTACCATACTTAGAATTGATGTATTCAACATGAATTTTTTCACGACCAGTACCATGAAAAATTTTCTTCTTAACTTCGAGTGGTATATCTTTAAATGGAGTGTCAACGGTAACCCCATAATGGTTCACCACCGCTTTCAACATTGCTGGGTAATAGTTGGAATGCTCCCCTGCAAAAGGAAGTACCGCACCTTCTGCAATACTCAATTCTGGATTGGGCACCACCAGTTCCTCTGACACTTCCATCTTATAACCAATACCATGGCAAGTTGGGCAAGCACCATAGGGACTATTAAACGAAAAGGACCTTGGTGCTATCTCAGATACTGAAATATCACAATCCGGACAAGCAAACTTCTCGCTCATCAAGAGGTCTCCGCTATCAGTATCAACAATAATGGTTCCTTCTCCAATGGCTAGCGCGGTTTCCACCGAATCAGCAAGACGTGAGGTGATGCCATCTCGCACAATCAATCGGTCAACGATAATCTCGATGGTATGTTTCTTGTTTTTTTCCAGTGTTATTTCTTCTTCTAAGAGACGCATTTCTCCGTCTACTCGTACCCGAATATAGCCTTCCCGCTTAATATTTTCAAATACCTTGATATGTTCCCCTTTTCTTCCTTTAATAACAGGGGCTAAGACCTGGATTTTTGATCCCTCAGGTAATGACAAGATCTTCTCTACCATCTGCTGAGCAGACTGGCTTGAAATTGGCTTACCACATTTGGGACAATGCACTACGCCAATGCGAGCATACAGCAGCCTCATATAGTCATAAATCTCCGTCACCGTTCCCACCGTAGAACGGGGGTTCCGGCTAGTGGTTTTCTGATCTATGGAAATAGCTGGCGACAAGCCTTCGATATAATCTACATCCGGTTTATCCATCTGTCCCAAAAACTGTCTCGCGTAAGAAGAGAGCGATTCAACATAGCGGCGTTGCCCTTCAGCATAGATGGTATCAAAAGCCAAGGAAGATTTACCTGACCCCGACAAGCCGGTGATGACCACCAATTTTTCTCTTGGAATTTCAACGTCTATATTTTTTAAGTTATGGGCTCTTGCGCCCTTGATCACGATATTTTTTTGCATAATTCCTCCATGTGAGTATCTCACTGAAAAACATTATACACCAGGGAACGTGGTAGACCAAATTTCCTAGTGAACATTTGTTCTATTATATCATATGATGAGCCTTTTCATCGTAAACGCCCACTATAGATTCGCTAGCACCGTAAAAGTCCAGAACATTGGTCTCTTAGAATATTCTTTCTGTGCTAAAATATATGGGAGGTCAGGATATGGATACGATAACAAATTTACTGCAAGAAACTTTTAATCATTCTTCATTCAAACCACAGCAACAAGCCATCGTGGAAACCATCTTGGATGGGCAGGATTTATTGGCTGTTTTACCTACTGGCGGTGGAAAATCTTTGTGCTACCAGCTGCCCGCGCTTTTGTTGCCGGGACTAACACTAGTCGTCTCTCCGTTAGTTTCTCTAATGAAAGACCAAGTGGACGATCTGAAGCAACGAAATATTGCAGCAGAATGGATTAATAGTACTCTTACACCAAAGCAGCTAAGAGAAAAGCTTGCCGCAATTGCAGGCGGGGGGTGCAAGCTACTTTATGTTGCCCCGGAACGCTTTAAGTCTGATGATTTTGTTTTTTTGATCAACAATTTAGGTGTTTCCCTAATTGCTGTCGACGAAGCACACTGCATCTCATCTTGGGGACATGACTTCCGCCCAAGCTATAAAAAGCTGGGTAAATTTTTAGAGCAGCTTAATAACAGACCACCCATTGCCGCCTTCACGGCTACGGCCACGCCCCAGGTTAAGGAGGACATTGAACATCTTCTCCACTTACAAAAGCCAACCGTTTTCCAATCTACCTTTGACCGGCCCAACCTCTACTTCCAAGTTGAAAAGCCAATGGATAAGAAGCGTTGGCTTCTAGACCATCTGCCGGAACTAAAAGGTAGCTCGATAATATATTGCGCGACTAGAAAAGACGTGGAAACCTTGACAAACTTGCTTCAAAAAGCTGGCGTAAACCCACTTTGCTATCATGCTGGACTAGCAAAAAAGCTCAGGAATCAGGCACAAGATGAATTTCAGCAGCGTGATGATGCCCTGCTCATAGCCACCAATGCTTTTGGCATGGGAATAGATAAAGAGAATGTTCGATGCATCATCCACTACCAAATGCCCGCTGACCTTGAGTCCTATTACCAAGAAGTTGGAAGAGCCGGGCGGGATGGCAAAGCATCACGTTGTATTTTGCTATTCGGGCCTGGCGATGTATCCCTACAACGCCAAATGATTTTCGGACGACCTAGTTATTATGGAGGTAACCGGGTGAATCGTTTAGTAAAACTGGACGCGATGCTGCAGTATGTCTTCAGCAAGACTTGCCTTAGACAAAACATACTATCCTACTTCCAAGAATCCACAACACCTTGTGGTTACTGCCAGCGTTGCTCTAAAGAGACTCACCTCCGGGATGCGACACGTGAAGCTCAGATTCTTTTGTCTACCCTGCACTATATCGAAGGTATTGCTCCTGCTGGATTGATTCCAGCCATAGTACGAGGATCTAAGAAAAAAGATATCCGAGAAAAAAAGTTGGACCAGCTTTCAACCTATGGACTCCTAAAAGATTTTTCGGAACGTGATTTGCAACTCATCATGCTCGACCTGCTAGCCCAAGGCTATCTTAAAAAGACCAACATTAAATTTGCAACCACCTTTATCACCCCCCTGGGGGTGGAACTGCTAAAAGGCAATCAAATATTTCAAACTATGGTAGGAGGAGAATAAAATGAAATTATGTTTTCTAGATGGAGACTCACTAGGTACCGGACTGGACCTGAATATATTTTCTAAGTACGGGACCTTTACCAACTACGAGACTAGCAAGCCAGAACAAGTTGCTGAGCGCATCAAAGACTGTACGATTGTATTAACCAACAAAGTGGTTCTTACAAAAGAAGATTTATCCGGAAGCAAGGTTGAGCTCATCGCCATATCTGCAACCGGTGCCAATGTCGTAGACTTAGACTACTGTTCTAGCAACAATATCGCGGTCTGTAATGTAGCGGGTTATTCCACGCACAGTGTTGCCCAGCACACCATAGCCATGGTGCTTAGCCTACTTGAAAACCTGAGTTACTATGACAAATATACCAAATCCAAAGAATATCTAAACAATCTTTGGGCAACGCATCTAAAATACCCCTATTATGAAATGGAGGGTAAAAACTGGGGCATCATTGGACTGGGAAACATCGGACAAGAGGTTGCAAAAATTGCCCAAGCGTTCGGCGCCAAGGTGAGTTACTACTCTACCACAGGTAAAAACCACAATCCGCAATACAACCGTCTATCTTTAGAAGAGTTGTTGAATGTAAGTGACATCATATCCCTACACGCTCCACTCAGCCCCGAAACCCATCACCTTCTGGGATACGAACAGCTTTGTTTGTTAAAATCCCAAGCCTTGGTCTGCAACGTATCTCGAGGAGCGCTAGTCGATGAAGAGGCGATGGCTAGGGCCCTAAATGAAAATCGGTTGCGGGGATTTGCGACCGATGTATATAGTGTGGAACCACCGGCACCAGATTTTCCTTTATACTCAGTGAAGCACCCTGAAAAGTTGTTGATGACACCCCACATGGCTTTTTGCAGTACTGAAGCTAGGACTACTCTTTTAAAAGAAATGGATGAAAATATCCAAGCCTTTTTACAAGGAAAATCTAGAAATCGATTGGTATAGGGAGTTGGCGCCCAATTGAATTTTTGATTTTACAAAAAAAATGGAGTTTTAGGCAGGAAAAAGAAATTATAAGTGGAATATAAGTTAATAGATAATAAGTAATCTACCTATCTACTCCTTTTTCTATCAAATCCACCATCCCTTTGGTGGATTTACTCCTTTATAGGAGTAATAACAAAAAAAAGTCAGGTTTTCCTGACTTTTTTGTTGCTACTCTATTTCAAACAACTCTTCCACAGTAGTTTCAAGGATTCCCGCCAATTTGATTGCTATATCCACCTTTGGCAGACGAGCCCTCTTTTCGATGCGAAGATACACGGTACGACCAATTCCCAATCGCTCTGCCATCTGCTGTTGACTCATGCCTAACTCTTTTCTCCTGATTCTAATTTTATTCATTTCAAAATTCACCCCCAGATAGTACGTGCTTATTTTACACATAATTTTCTATTTTCCCCTATATTCGTTAGTATTTTGCACATTTACAACGCTCATATTGCTCCTACCAATACAAGGGGATATCCTTCTGTCAAAGGAGGTGTGTATTATTAGCACAAATAAAAAAATCCAAGAGCTGAGACGACTACACAAACTCACCCAACAGGAATTAGCTGATCGACTACATACCTCGCGCAGTACCATAGCCAATTGGGAAACAGGACGGTCACTGCCAAACCTCGAGGCCCTAGATAAACTTTCTTGTTTTTTTGAGAAAAAGCCGGGCTACTTTTTAGAGAAGAATGATAAGCCAATGGATTTGCTGTATTGGACAGTACCTGACAATTCCTTGTTAGCCATGCATATCCTGGCTGGCGACCAGTTAACCTTCAAGCGATTCAGCTTTCCAAGGGATGGCGACATCATGTTGCTCCAGAATATGGACCACCCCCAAAAACGATATGCAGCTCTTATTGAACGATATGATGATGCCTACTTCTATCGTATGACTATGGAGAAAAGAATTCCTCTACATGAAAAAATAGAGCCTTTGGGATATTGCATCGAACTAAAGAGAAAGATGCAAAAACCGGAGGAATCATAATGCCTCCGGTTTAAAATACCCGTTATTGTATTGTTTATGCACACAACAAGGGGAGTCCTCACTCTTTTACCACAATATCAAATCTGAAAGCGTTTAGACTTACTTCAGTAATCGCATGCTGTTTATAACAGCAAGTAGGGTTACACCTACATCAGCAAAGACCGCCATCCAAAGATCAGCTAAACCAACTAATCCCAACAACATAACCAATACCTTGAGTCCTATCGCCATTACAATATTCTGCCGGATAACCCGCATGGAGCGTTTCGCCAGTTGGAGTGCTTTCGGTACATCATCTAGTCTATCTCGCATCACCACAAGGCCCGCTGCCTCAATGGCCAGGTCTGATCCCTTTATACCCATGGCTATGCCAACATCAGCAGCTACAAGTGATGGAGCGTCGTTGATGCCGTCTCCTACAAAAGCAAGTTTGCCCTCACTGCCCACCTGCTTTTCCAACCATGCTAATTTGTCTTCCGGTTTCATATTGGCTTCATATTCATCAAGCCCCAGGGCATCTGCTACCGTTTTGGCATGTATCTCATTGTCACCCGTTAACATTACCATGGAATGAACGTTTGCTTTTCGCAGTGCTACTATGCTTTCAGCTGCACCCTTTTTCAACTCGTCTTGCATGAGAATCCTACCTACGTATTCCCCATCACGCGCAGCATAGACATAGGTACCGTTTTGGTCCAACGCTGGTACTGGAATCTTATTATCAATGAGCCAGTCCAGATTACCAACCAATATCTGCTCCGCTTTATGACTAGCCGCCAGACCTTTTCCTGGAATTTCACGAAGGTCTTTAATATCCAGATAATCTTGCCTACTCTCTTTTGCCTGCCCTTCCTGCATGATGGAACGAGCCAATGGATGATTGCTGTGTCGTTCAAGAGACCGAATCAAAAGAAGCAAGTCGTCCGGACTCCCGGTGTGATTCTCAACCGCTTTTAGTTGAAAATCCCCCACCGTAAGAGTATTGGTCTTATCGAAAGCAATCCGTTTGACCTGGCTCAACTGTTCTATGGTGTCCGGATCTTTCACGAGTAGGTAGTTTTTGGAAAATCCACCCATCCCTGCAAAAAATCCCAACGGTACAGAAACAACCAAGGCACAGGGGCAAGATACCACCAAAAAGATAAGTGCTCGATATATATAGGTCGAAAAATCCCCACCCAGAAGCGTAGGTATGGTTACTGTCAAAACAGCTAAAAGCACAACCACCTTGGTATAGACGCGAGAGAATCTACTAATAAATCGTTCTGTGGGCGGTTTTTTGCCCTTCGCTTCTTGCATCAGTCGCATGACTCTCGCCATGCCGGAGTCATGATACCGCTTTGATACACGAATCTTAATGACAGCATCTAAGTTAATCGCACCAGCGATTATCTCATCTCCTTCTTCCAAAGATATGGGCATACTTTCTCCACTGATTGCTGCATTGTTCACGCTAGATAAACCTTGGATTAACCTTCCGTCCAATGGTACTTCCTCACCAGGACGAACTAGAATTTCCTCGCCGATAGATACTTCTATAGGATTTTCTTCTACAATCTTGTTTCCACGCAGCACGTGAGCCAAGGGTACTTTTCGATTCATCAAGTTTTTAATGGAGTCTTTAGATCGTTCTAAAGCCTTATCCTGTAAGTATTCTCCAATCTGGTAAAACACCATCACGGCAACCGCCTCTTGATACTCCTGGATGGCAAAAGCTCCTAGAGTTGCTAAACTCATCAGAAAATACTCATGGAAAAAATCTCTCTGACGGATTCTGTCTAGTGCTCTCCAGATAATATCTCCACCCGCTAGAATATACGAAACTAGAAATGCCACTACAGCCATACCACCATCAAGTAAAAAACTACCCACAAGCAACAGTAGGACAGACGTGATCACTCTCGGCAACAAGTAATTTAAGCGGCGCCAGACCGCTATAGGGGGCGTTTCTTCTTCCGAAGATTGCTCTTCTACCAAAGCAAAACCCGACTCATAGCGTTTGCCCGTAGCCTTAATGACTTCAAGCATCGATCCCGTATCTCCGTCAAACTCAATATCTATTAGATTATTCAGCGTATCTACTTTTACATAGTGGACTTGGTCCATCTGTTCTAGCTCCCATTCCATATCTAAGGCGCAGCTAGCACAACTCATATCCTTATAATATATTTTCATCGTTCTTCTCCAATATGTTCCATGCCCACCGCAACCAAGGTCTGCACATGGTCATCGTCAAGTCGGTAGTATACACTACGTCCCTCTTTACGATAGCGGACTAGCCGATGTGCCTTTAGCACTCTAAGTTGCTGTGAGACAGCAGATTGCTTCATGGAAAGCAATTGCATAAGTTCACAAACACATAGCTCATGCTCGGTTAATGCGGATAGAATCCGCATCCGTGATACATCTCCTAAGACTTTAAATAGTTCGCTCAGTCTTTGTAAAGAATCCAAATCCGGTTGGCTTTTCTGCAATGTAGACAGCAAATCCTCATTTATGCATGTTTCTGTACAGCAAGGTACTTGTTTATCCATTCTATCCTCCTTATAACTAATATTAATATATGAATACGTATTCATATATTAATATTACTGGAGTGATTTGTCAACATTTTGACAAGTATGCTCAATCTAAGTATGATAAGCAAAGAAACTCAAAGGAGGATAATCATGTCATACGAAAAAATTGAAAAAATGAAAGTCGTTTTTCAAACAAACCAAGAAAAATCCATGCGAATAAAATATGTTGGTGATGCTTGTACTAGTTATATGAAAACCGTGGCAGACATTGAAAATGCCTATTCTTCCCTCAGCCTGCAACTTTTAAAAACAGAATTGAAACCGTTCCGAGAAGAATTAGACAAAAATCGTTTCATGGCCTTAAATAACGTTAAAGAAGCTGTAGACTATGTGAATAAGCTAGCAAAAGAAAATGATATGGACTTGGTTTATGAGGATGATTTAAATGACTCTAAAAAACTAGAAGAATATGCCTTTGGTCTATTCCAGAGCTACTACAAACAACGTCCCAGTAAATAACCTGACCTTTTTGTAAGAGCACTTTTAAACTCAAGTATCCAACCTAAATTAATCAATTCAACTATAAATGCATGACCTAGATAGCTTCAAGATCTAGGTCATGCATTTTTGCACCCACTAATTTTTAAGTTCCCATATTTAATAAACCAAGCAAGTATCACTCAAATCCATTCCTAAAAACCTACGCTCCCAATTCTCATTTATTTCGTTCAGTGATATTATTATATTAGCTAGTAAATCCAAAATAAGAAATGAGGGAAACTCTATGGACTACAAAATCCAAATTGTGGAAACGGATGCTCAACCTGTGCTTTCTATTCGGACTAGAAGTAGCGTGGCAGATTTACCAAAGAGAATTGGCTCTAGTTACCAAGCTATTTTGGAGTACATGACCCCCCTTGGAATTCAAGCAAGTGGTATGCCCTTCGTCGCTTATTATAATTTAGACATGGAGGATTTAGATGTTGAAATCGGCTTTCCTGTAAGTGAAATAGTAGACGGACAAGGCGATATTCAGTGCAGTGAAATTCCTAGTGGTAAAAAAATCACCTGTATGCATCAAGGTTCCTACCAAGAATTACCAGAAACCTATCATGCCATAATTGACCATATTGGCACTAAAAAGCTAGAACCCTCAGGTGTAGTATATGAACACTATTTCAATGCACCGGACAAGGTACCAGAAGAGGAACTATTGACAGAAGTCGTTTTTCTCTTAAATGACTAGATAGACCCAAAATAATATAGGGGGAGAACCTAGATACAACCTAGGTTCTCCCCCTTCACTCTTGTCTCTTTTTAGGAAATGTTGGATGTGCCATTCCATCTTATCTCAAGTTGGTAATTATGTAGTTTTCTTTTCTACATGATCCGTCAATAATACTTTTTATGAAGTTTTGTGAAACCAAATCCAGCCCTCTTTGGCAACCAACTGTCTATTTTCCGGCATGTACACTTGGCCTTTTAGAAAGTCCAATCCTCCTAGCACACATATTGCACTATCCAAAACATCTGCATTGGCAATCAGGGTCGTCTCCAAGGCTGGTTCTACCTCCAAATGTTCTTTCAGATCCTGCAATATCTTTTTCCTTAGATGCTTTTTATCTCCATCCTTATAACCCGAATAAATCATACCGTAGGTTTTCATAGTTGCTGCAGGATACACTTCTATTGCAGAGACTGGTTGAAGATGCCCTGGTTTCCAAGCCATCTCCAGTTCGATACCCCGCATTTCCCTCAGCTCTCCTATTAGTGCTAAGGCAGTATGCGCAGTACGAGCAATCCGGTCCGCTCCAACATCTAGCGGGTTTTTCCCTATTATTTCTTTTACATATTTATCCGTCATCCTGCGAAAAAGCATATTCGGTTCTACAGGTATTGGCTCACCCGCTAGATGCTTTTGCAATTCTTCTCCTAGATGAGCCGGCCAGCCTAGTGGTGCATCTAGTGCTAGCAAAACTGTTTCATCCTTCGTAAACCAGTCTGAAATAATTTCGGCTACGCTCATAACCCCTTTGCCTGTTCGAGCTTCCTTGAGAAAACATCTCCCATTTTCATAAGTTGCCAAAGATAAACCAGTTTTCATTTTTTGGGTAGCACAATCCACACCAATAATTTTCATACCGTTCCCCTTCATCCTTGAAAGCAAGTCCCATATATTAAAAATGGAATCCAGAAGCAGTAAAGACTGTCTGAATTCCATTGGTTTACGCCTTATTTCCTTACATTCATCGATTATTCCACCGTTACACTCTTCGCCAGGTTTCTAGGCTTATCTACATCATTACCCCTAGCCACTGATACATAGTAGGCGAGCAATTGAAGCGGTACAACCGTCACTACCGGTGCTAGTATTTCTTGAGTAGTAGGCAAAACGAATAGTCCATCACTCGCAGCTTCCATACTCTCGCAACCCTCGAAACATAGAGAGTATACACTTGCTCCTCTAGCTTTAATCTCTTTAATATTGCTGATTGTTTTCTCCCTCAGATGACTCTGGGTAGAAATCGCAATCACCGGTGTTCCTTCTTCGATAAGAGCCAAGGTCCCGTGTTTCAGTTCTCCAGCTGCATATGCCTCAGCATGGATATAAGATATTTCCTTCAACTTCAAAGCCCCTTCTAAAGAAGCGGTGAAGTCTACTCCCCTACCGATAAAGAATACGTGTTCGCTATCTTTGATCTCTGCAGCCATAGCAATCAGTTCATCCTTGCGCTCAAGTATTTTCTGAATTTGGTCTGGCAGTTTTCGTATTCCTCGGACCATTTCTCCGATTTTTTCTTCACTGATACTACCTATAATTCGACCCAAGTGCAAGGTCAGAAGGTAAATCGCTATCAACTGAGTCACATAGGCTTTCGTCGAAGCAACCGCAATTTCCGGTCCAGCCTGAGTGTAAATAACCTCATCCGATTCTCTTGCAATGGAAGAACCAACAACATTGGTAATGGATATAACCTTGGCGCCACGGCTTCTTGCTTCTTTTAGGCCTGCCAAAGTATCTGCGGTTTCGCCCGATTGGCTAATAATAAGAGCCAAGGTGTTTTCGTCCACAATCGGATCCATGTAGCGGAATTCACTGGCCACATCAACGGAAACCGGTATCCTTAGTATTTTTTCAATTAAGGTTCGTCCTACTCTGCCAGCATAACTTGCCGTGCCACAGGCAATCACGACTACCTTGTTTATCTTCTTCAGCTCCTCAGCCGTAATGGATAAGTTGAGCTTGACCAAATCTCCATCCAATCGTCCAGCCAAGGTTTTTCTAATTGCTTCCGGCTGTTCGAAGATTTCTTTAAGCATAAAATGAGGGAAGCCACCCTTTTCTGCTGCCTCCATATCCCAATCTACCTTAGTAATTGGTTTATTGATCAAATCGCCTTCTGCACTATATACTTTGATGCCCTCGCTCGTTATGACAGCCATCTCACCGTCTTCGAACACCATTATGTCCTTGGTATACTTCAATACCGCAGGAATATCTGAGGCCACAAAACATTCATGTTCTCCAATTCCAACAATCAACGGAGAATCTTTCCTTACTGTAATCATGGTGTCTGAATCTTCAGAAGACATGGCACAGATGGCATAGGAACCATCCAGCTGGGCTACAGTCGTCCTCATAGCCTCTTTAAAATCTCCTTGGTAGTTTTCTTCTAATAAATGCGGAATTACTTCTGTATCCGTCTCGGAAGAAAATTCATGACCCTTCTCTATAAGCATCTTCTTCAATTCTTGGTAGTTCTCAATAATACCGTTGTGGACCACCGCAAAACGGGTCGTGCTTCCATTATGGGGATGGGAGTTCTCATCCGAGGGTTTCCCATGAGTTGCCCATCTTGTATGCCCAATGCCCATTGTACCGTTAAAATCCTCATCTGCTATGGCATTCTTGAGACAATCTAGCCGGCCCTTTTTCTTTCCTGTCTTCAGACCGTCTCTTTGCATAACCGCGATACCAGCTGAATCATAACCACGGTACTCTAACTTTTCCAATCCCTGCAACAAAACTTCTTGGGCCGATCTCGAGCCCAAATAGCCTACAATACCACACATATATCCTCCTAGTTTTTTGCAGGTGCTGACAACTTTCCTTTTGTTAACCAATTCCTTGGCATTTTTTGAAAAGTCTCCGACTACAGCAAGCCGATAGGGCATCCGCCGAATATTCGATAACCCTACTCCTCGTCACCCACATGGGGTCTGGCGCTACCTTGCGGTTTCATTTATTCTACCTGCAATTTGACTTCATTCTACCACATTCCTGAACCATAAGAAATATGTGGTAAGGAATATTTAGCTAAAACTAACTAGCCTTTATCATTATATATATAAAAGAGCAATCCTTTCGGATTGCTCAAAATTTTGCTCTTAATTTACTGTATTATAATCTTTTTCAATTCTCGTGCCATAAAGTCCAGTTCTTCAAGATCTTGACCTTCCACCATAATACGAATCTTAGGCTCAGTGCCACTAGGTCTTACTAAAATACGTCCCTGGTCTCCTAATTTCTTTTCCATCCGTTTAATTTCTTGTATAAACTCAGGATTTTCCATAGCTTCTTGCTTGTTCTTTACCACAGCATTTACCAATACCTGGGGATAGGACTGCATCTGAGTCGCTAATTCAGACAAGGGCTTCTTTTTGCTAACCATGACTTCCATAAGCTTTAAGGCTGACATCAGACCATCTCCAGTTGTATTGGTATCTAAAAAGATAATATGTCCCGACTGCTCTCCTCCAAGAGAGGCCTCCTTGTCTACCATCCGTTCCAATACATAACGGTCTCCCACACCGGTGACCTCAACCTCAATCTCTGCTTCTTCAAACGCCTTCATTAGGCCAATATTACTCATAACGGTGACCACTACTTTGTTGTTTTTTAGTAGTCCCTTCTCTTTTAAATGTTTGGCACAAATTACTAAAATTTTATCTCCATCCACTTCATCGCCAGTTTCATCCACTGCCAACATCCGGTCAGCATCGCCATCATGTGCTATCCCAATATCTGCTTGATGCTTTATGACCTCTTCTTTAAGAAAGTCCAGATGGGTTGAACCGCAATTCGCATTGATGTTGATTCCATCAGGTTGGTTGTTAATAACAATCAGGTCTGCACCCAATTCCTTAAGTACGTGAGGGCTTACCTCACTGGCTGCACCATTCGCACAATCTAAAACCACTTTAAGACCAGACAGTGAACCACTAAATTGTTTAATCATATACTGACTGTATACTTCCTTGGCATTCTCAAAATCGATGATTCGTCCAATATCGCTGCCAGTAGCTTGGGGCAATTCTTTTCCCTCCAGCACAAGCGCTTCTACTTGCTCTTCGATTTCATCAGATAGTTTAAAACCAAATCGGTTGAAAAATTTGATGCCATTGTCTTCAAAAGCGTTGTGTGAGGCAGATATTACCGCCCCCGCATCTGCCTTTAAGTGTTTGGTTAGATAAGCAATAGCCGGCGTAGGGATGACCCCCAGGCGATACACATCTACACCACGAGAAAGGATACCCGCAATAAGAGCTGACTCCAACATATCACCGGAAATTCTGGTATCCTTACCAATGGCGATTGCCGGAGTCTCTTCACCCACCAATACATGTGCAACTGCCTTACCCAACTGGCAAGCCAGTTCCGGAGTTAAATCTACATTTGCTTTACCCCGTACTCCATCCGTTCCAAATAGTTTTCCCATTACTTTCTCCTGTAAATCTCTATAATTTTTTCTGCAGCCCGAATACCATCTACTGCTGCCGACACGATGCCTCCAGCATAGCCAGCACCTTCGCCCACGGGGTAAAGGTTTTCTAGTTCCAGACTCTGCATATCTTGGTTTCTAGTCACCCGTATCGGACTAGAAGTTCTACTTTCCACACCAACCAAAAGTCCTTGGTCTAAGAATCCTGGTATCTGTTTATCGAAATGTCTTAGGCCTCTTTGTAATACGGCAGTAGTCTCTTTATCAAATACTTGCCGTAAATCAGCCAACTTTGTGGATGGTAAAATGCTAGATTTCAAGTCCCTGCTACCACTACCTCCTACAAAGCCAGTCGCTGCCTGGATTGGAGCTGCAAAGTTCCCTCCACCTAGTTCAAAGGCCTTCTTTTCAAGTGAACGTTGATAGGAAATACCCTTAAGGGGGCCATCTCCTGGTAGGTCCTGGGTTTTAACGCCAACCACTACGGCTGAGTTTGCTTGTCCTGAATCCCTATTGGAATAACTCATTCCATTAACACAAAGACTTCCCGCTTCGGTGGAAGCATTTACCACACTACCGCCGGGACACATGCAAAAGGAATAGACACCTCGTCCACTCATTCTATCCTTGTAGGTGAGTTTGTATTCGGCAGCTCCAATAGAAAGTTCTCTGCTGTCTATACCCAATTGTTTTACATCAATTAGCTTCTGGGGATGTTCTATTCTCAAGCCGACAGCAAAATCCTTCGGTTCCAGAAAAACACCATTTCGTTGAAGCATTTCATAGGTGTCTCTGGCACTATGGCCGGTGCACAACAGTACGGTTTCTGCCGCTATTATCTCTCTACCATTAATCTCTACACTCTCTAGTAATCCCTTGGTACTCTGTATGCCCGTAAGCTTAGCACCAAAGCGAACAGTCCCCCCCAAGCGTTCAATTTCTTCTTTCATCCGTACCACAATTGCCCGAATCATATCTGTCCCCAAGTGGGGATTCTTCACCTGGGCAATGTTCGCACAAGCCCCATGTCGAATAAATAATTCTAATACTCGATGAACACGTGGGTCCTTACTTCTAGAAGTTAATTTACCATCCGAAAAGGTTCCAGCACCACCTAAACCAAATGCTACGTTGGATTCAGGATTCAAGATACCTTCCTGCCAAAATTGTTCCACTTCTTTGACGCGTTGCGCCATATCTGCGCCTCGCTCCAAGACCAAGGGACAGTAACCTTGTTCCGCCAATGTATATGCCGCGAACAGTCCCGCAGGACCTGCCCCAACTATTATCATCGGTTTATCCCATGGTTTCCTTCCCGGTTTCGACGGATGGTACAGGGGTAATTCATAAGATACAATTTTTTTCTTTCCTAGCAGTTCTGTAGCCAGCTTTTCTTCTTTAAAAGAAAGAGCGACTGAATGAACATAATATAGCTGTGGTTTCTTACGAGCATCCAAAGACCTCTTGATCGGTATCAGCTCCTCAATATCCTCAGCGCGAACCCTAAGCTTTCTACATACAGCATCCATCAACAACTGCTCCCAATCATCGATGGATGTCTTAATTTCATCTATTCTATATAACAATCTATTCCCTCTCAATCTTTACAATCACTTGAACTAATTCCGGATCAATCTGTACAAACTCATTTTCATTGATTATGCGGACTGAGGTTGAAAAAGTCTTGGTTGCTCCAGTGATATCCACAGGTTCTGTATCATAGTAAATTATATTACGGAAATTTTCATAATCTCCATTAATTCGCACTTCATCTGGTGTCACATCAATACCAACCAGTTTATAACCAACTGCTGGTTCACCCACAAGAGGAACATGTACCGGTTTTAAAAGTGTTGCTAGTTCAGAATAAATGGGTAAGTCAACTTGTATAACACTGGGTTCAATGCGCAACCGGTCGGTAATTTCATTGCCTTGATCATCCAAAACCCGGATGGGCAAGGTTTTACTGTATGATGTCTCATAATTCAGAATAATATTCACGATTACCCTGTCGATTGCATCTAGCCACTCCTGTGGCCCTTCTACCAAGACCTCTGAAGGAGAAAGCACAGCAGACAGAGTATTGTACCCTTCGCTTGGATAGCCAGTTACACTCGCAACAACCGGCAGCTGGACAGATTCTATTTCAGCAATGGATACTTCTACCTTAGGCGGATTGACATCCACAAGTTCCACAGATTCAGGCACATTTACAGTTACATCCAAGGTATTCGAGCCTATTTTGCTTGCGGAAAGATCTACAGTACCTACAATATCTTCCTCAGAAATGAACTCTAAGTCCTCGCTACGACCTTCTAGGCGAACGTTTACAGTATCTTCTTGGCTTGCAATCATTTGGTCTTGTGGTAGATTAATATATTCAACGGGAACCAACAAGATTTTTTGCTCCATGGGATTGTCTGCAAAACTAACGCCAACCCAAAGAGCCATCGCTAGAATTACTGCCACGATTTTATAAACCAAATCAGTATCAAATATCCTATTTTTCATTTACGCCACCTCGATTCGAGAAGAAACCACCACTTTGGAAATTATTACTTAACAGCAAATCTTCCAGTTGTTTCTTCAAGGTATCTTCATCTAAATAACGCGTCAATTTGGCACTATTTGACAGAGAGATCGTACCCGTTTCCTCAGATACCACAATAGTAACCGCATCCGATACCTCTGAAATACCTAGACTAGCTCGGTGCCTAGTCCCTAAGTTATTGCTCAAATATGGGCTATCTGACAAAGGTAGAAAGCAAGATGCCGCAATAATGCGGTCTCCACGAATTACAACCGCACCGTCATGCAATGGGGTGTTGGGTACAAAAATATTTTCCAACAGTTCACTAGAAACCATTCCATCTATTTTGATGCCTGTATCAATATAGTCATTGATACCAGTTTCTCGCTCTATTACAATCAAGGCGCCAGTATGTTGTTCAGAAAGATCCGTTGCAGCCCGAACCAATTCATTAATCACTTCGGCCATGTCTTCAGCTCCTATCATCCGAAAAGAGCGCGAAAAAAGTCGACCCTTACCTAGCTGTGCTAGTGCTCGACGAATTTCTGGTTGAAAAACTACGGGAAGCGCTACTGCAATAGCAAGTTCCAAACGACCTAAAAGCCAATTAATGGTCGTTAACCCCAATACGTTAGAAACACTGGCAAACACCAAAAGAATCAACAATCCCTTCAATAATTGCACAGCTCTAGTACCTTCTACTAGAAGGATCGCTTTGTAAAAAATATAGGATACGATAGCAATATCCGTAATAAGTAGAATCCAGCCGAGTATACCTTCCGGCAAAAGTGAATTAAACATGTTTGACCACCATTTATTTAGAGTTTCTGTTATATCCATGTTATCATATCCATAGCACCTATAGTATAATGATTTGTGTACATAAGGAAAAAAACTGCAAACTTTTTACCACATGAGGAATTAATATGAGAATAAAGAATATGTTGTCCTTCTTTTTGGTTACAGTCCTGTTGGGACTGACGTCAGTTGCCCTCTATCAGGCCAACAACCCGTCTACCCCTCCAGCATCGGAGAACCAACAATTGATTGATATCATCACACAACAAGAATTGGATATTGAAAAAATGGAGCAGAAAATGGACGAGCTTAGACTGTCCATTGACACAGAGCTTGGTCAACAGACGCAGGGTCTAAGCGTCATAAGCTCACTTCGCAATTCTTTGCAAAGTGCCCGCTATTTTTCAGGCCTCAGCGAACGTACTGGCGAGGGTATCGTCATCACTCTTACTGACAATGTTCAAGGGGCAGAAATCGCTAAGGCTGAAAACCCTAGTCAATACCGACCAGACAATTATATCCTCCACGACAAGAATTTGCTCTATATCGTGAATGATCTTAAAGCTGCAAATCCAGACGGGATTGCCATAAACAATCAGCGACTAGTAAGCAACACCAACATTCGCTGTGTGGGTACTGTTATTCTGGTGAATGACCGTAGATTAGCGCCTCCCTACCAAATTTCAGTTTTGGGAGACAAAGATAAAATTATGCAAGCAATTTTTGATTCTGGAGAAGTGGAATACTTGGTAAGTAGCGGCTTTTCTATTACCTATGAAGAGAGCGATGAAATCGTATTGCCAGCTTTCAAGGGAAATCTAAACCTGCAATATGCTAAACGATATGTGGAACCAGTGGAAGAAATTCCTATGGAAAATCTGCAAGATACTGTCGGTGAAACTAGTAGCGATACAGAAGACCTACCAGATGAGGATAATACCGTCTACACCGACAATAGCACCGGGCAAACAATCACACCAACAGTTGATGAACTAGAATCTGAAGGTGAAGCAGAAGAGCTAGTTGATGATGAGGCGAATCAAAGCATACGTGAGTCTAATGAAGAGGACGTGATCAACAATGACGTGGAATAAACAATACTCTTGGATTGGAATGCTAACGGTTACCTTGCTGTTGATTGGAATAATCTTATCTAGCCAAAGTAATTCAATGGAAGAATATATCGCTACGCTAGAATCTCAAAAAGAACCAGACTTGTTGGCCCTATGGCACAGCAACGACCAACGTTTGGCCTCTTTGCAAGGCGAATACTACTTGATGCAAGCAGAATATGATGATATGCAATCCCAAACTAGCCAAGGAAAAGTTTCCATTGGAACCATTCTAACAGAAATAGATAGCATCCATGTTTTTAATGGGGATGTGGAAACAGAAGGGCCAGGTGTGGAAATTGTCTTCACGGGCGAAATTCCATTGGTAGCCAATGAAATACTAGATGTGGTCAATGAGCTTTACAATTCCGGAGCAGAGGCTGTATCAATCAATGGCAAACGCCTAACCTCAAGGACCCATCTAAATCAAATTGCTACTGACTTTGGATATGATATTAGACTAGATAAAATGCTTATTAGTTATCCTTTGACCATTCAGGCTATAGGAGATAGTCATGGACTCTACACTGGACTTACCATCATCGGTGGTATCGTAGATAAATTGAATAGTTATTCCATCTTTCCTACCATTAGCTCAAGAGATAACATCGTAATCGATGCTTCCATGGACAAAGATAACTACCCAGCCTACCAACCAACTAGTGAATAATTGAAAACCGCGGTTATCTTACCGCGGTTTTTTTATGTCTAGAAGCTAAAAGCTAGACTCCCCTTATTTACTTCAAAATGATATCTGTGGGATTCTCATGAATAATCCTAGACAAACAGGCAATCCTATTTCCAAGATTAAATGCTGACCGAATCGCCTCTGGATCACGGTTCTCATCCCAGCGCTTATGGTCATTGGAAAATACATAGCTACCAGCATTCTCCCATTTTTCTCCACCCATTACCACCATACCTTGGCTAAGGAAAAAATTCAGAATACCGGATACGGTAATTTCCTGGCCACCATTGCGTGATCCTCCAACAGCAATGGCTCCACCCACCTTTGAACCGAAGGGCCGGATATCTTGGTGTAGATCATGGGATCGGGAACGGAAGCGGTTGAATAAGCAGGCAAGTTGCGCATTGTAATTCATATCATAAACCGGGGATCCTATGATAATCCCATCAGCCTCAAACATAGCCTGGATAATTTCTTGGGCATCGTCATCATAAACACAAGTATTCGTCCTCATACACTTCTCGCAATGAATACAAGGATGAATGGTCTTTCCGCGAAGTGAAATGTATTTCGTTTCTACTTCCCCAATATCGGCCGCACCCTCAAGCGCCTTCTTCACAGCGTAGTCGGTACCAGCTTTTCTAGGGCTACTGCTAATTCCTAAAATCTTTACCATTTGGCTCCTCCTTCATATATAAATAAAAAGGAGAGCAGTAAGCTCCCCTTTCATGTCAGTCAGTCAACTACTCTTCATCAGGATAGTAAGGTACGCCCCAAGCTGCTGGAACAGCACCTGATCCCATTACTACCAACAATACCAAGGTCAGTATATATGGGAACATGATAGGAATCTGATAAGCCACTGGAATTCCAACTGTTTGAATTCTAAGCTGCAATCCTTGTGCTAAACCAAACATCAAAGCACCTAAACCAGCACCTAGCGGATGGAATCTACCGAAAATGATACAAGCAAAGGCAATAAAGCCACGACCTGCTGTCATGTTGTCGATAAAAGTATTCAATCCAGTAATGGAAAGTGCTGCACCGGAAAGTCCTCCCATGGCACCTGCAAAAAGCAATGCCAAATAACGAACTTTAGCTACATTGACACCCATGGTTTCCGCTGCTTTAGGATACTCTCCTACTGCACGGATTTTTAAACCCCAGGTTGTCTTATAGAATACCCACCAGATAACCGGAACCGATAAAATGGCGATATAGACAAAAATAGTTTGTTGGAAAAATACTGGTCCGAAGAAAGGCAAATCCTTCAGAGCTTGCGGCCAACCAATTTCCGAAAATCCAGGAGAACGCAAGGCATTGGTGCTAGTCCCGAACAAGGTTCGAAGTAGGGAGCTGGCAAGACCCATACTGAAGGTATTGATAGCAACCGCAACGACTACCTGGTTCATTACCAAGGTAATGGTAGTAAAGGCATGCAACAAGCCCAAAAGCATACATGAAATAACGGCAATTAGTACACCCATCCATGGATTTCCTGTAAAATACGATCCAGCAAATGCTGCAAATGCACCAATCAGCATCATACCATCAATGCCAAGATTCAAAACACCAGTACGCTCGTTTACTACACCACCCATAGCAGCCAAAATCAAAGGAGTGGCAAAACGCAGACTGTTTCCTAGGAACTCAGCTGTAAAAATTACACTAGCTAACTCACCCATTCTTTTTCACCAACCTTCTCTTATTAATGATTTTAATAATCCTCGGCATCTCGTTTGAAGCTACCACAAACAGGATTACCATAGCCTGTACCATGTAAACAAAGGATACAGGAATACCCGTTGAAATCTGCATGGAGTTCGCTCCAGTCTTCAACGCCCCGAAGAAAAAGGCCGATAACAAGGTTCCAATAGGATTCAGGTTAGCCAATAGGGCTACTGCGATGGCATCGTAACCAATACCAACTGAGAAGTTTTCAATCAAACGACCGTGGACACCCATGATTTCAATAGCACCAGCAGTACCAGCGATGAAACCAGAGACAACCATAACTTTGGTCAAAAGATATTTCACATTTACACCTGCGTAATGTAGTGCATTGGGATTGTAACCAGCCGCTACCATTTTAAAACCGGTAGTCGTTCTTTTAAAGAACCAAGCTAGGAAAACCGCCAACGCTATTACGAGTAGAACACCTACGTGCAAGTGGCTGCCAAACATTTTCGGCAAGGTCGCCGAAGGAACCATTGGCAAGGAACGTGGGAAAAATGAATCCGGCTCCTTTAATGGGCCTTGCACGATCATACTCAGAAAATACAGAGCAACATAGTTCATCAGCATGGTTACAACAATTTCATTGATTCCCTTATAGGCTTTCAAATATCCTGGTATAAAAGCGAACGCTGCTCCCAAGATACCGGCAAATGCAATAGCCAATCCAATGTGTAGTACCATTGGTAGCCCAGGAAAGTTAATTCCGATAATCGTAGCTCCAATTGCACCTAAGTACAATTGACCTTCCGCACCAACGTTAAAGATTTCAGATTTATAAGAAAATAGTACGGCCAAGCCGGTAAGAGCTAGTGGCACTGTCTTCACCAAAGAACCTGATAGGGAAGCCCAGCTCAAAATAGAGCCTTCCAGCAGGTAGTAATATGCTACAAATGGATTCACGCCCTGAGACCAAATGAATATGGCACCAACCAATAGGCCTAACAAAATCCCGATGATTGGGGTTATGATACTACCCCACTGTATTCGAGAAGCGAATCCAAGAGATTTTTTATTATTGTCTCCCATTATTCTTCCTCCCTTGGACAATCCATATCCGTTCGTCTAGTTCCAGCCATCATCAGACCAATTTCTTGAATGGTAACATCACCATTTTTCACTACGCCCATGAATTCGCCTTCATACATAACAGCGATACGGTCTGCTACTTGCAGTATTTCTTCCAATTCAGTAGAAACAAGCAATACAGCAGCTCCACGGTCTCTTTGGTCAATTAACTTTTGGCGGACAAATTCAGTAGCTCCGATATCCAAGCCTCTAGAAGGTTGAACTGCGATTAGAATATCCGGTTCACGGCAGAGCTCTCTTGCTAAAATAATTTTCTGTTGATTACCACCAGATAATTCTCTAGCAGGAACATTGGCGTCTGGTGCTTTAATATGATACTGATTAATCATATCAGCGCCATGACTATCCACTACTGCTTTGTTGAAAATACCGTTTTTGGAATATGGTTCCAAGTAATGATCTGTTAAAAGCAAATTGTCTTTGATGGCCATTTGTAGTACAAGGCCGGTATGTTGTCTGTCTTGAGGAATATGAGATACTCCTTGCTCATATACATCACGTACATCAAGTTTGTTCTTTTCAACGCCTTTAATGACTACTGATCCCTCTTGGAAAGTAATCATACCAGTTAAGGCTTCGGCTAACTCATTCTGTCCATTGCCGTCAACACCAGCAATACCCAAAATTTCTCCACCATGAACTTTCATGGACAAATTGTTCACACGAGTGATGCCTTCTTTGTCAACCACTTTCAAGTTCTTGGCTTCCAAAAATACATCCTTCATATTTAATTCTTTTTCTTCAAATTCGAACAATACATCCCGACCAACCATGAGATTGGCAAGTTCATTTGGATTTGTTTCCGTGGTGCGAACACAACCAGCGACTTTCCCATCTCTTAGAACTGTCACGCAATTCGACAATTCCATAACTTCTTCAAGTTTATGGGTAATAATCAGTACTGATTTTCCTTCTTTGGTTAATTTCTTAACAACTTTAAAAAGTTCTTCTACTTCTTGGGGTGTAAGTACAGCGGTTGCCTCATCTAAGATGAGAATCTCTGCCTCACGATATAATACCTTAAGAATTTCCACACGTTGTTGTAAACCAACGGGCAAGTTTTTCACTTTTTCTTTAGGATCAATGCCGAAATTATATCTGTCTGATAGTTCTTGAATTTTCTTTTCTGCTGCATCCAAATTCAAAAACGGCTCTCTGCCTGACTTCAGACCCAGTATGATGTTCTCTGCCACAGTAAGCTCAGGAACAAGCATGAAATGCTGGTGCACCATGCCAATACCAAGTTTAATGGCATCATCACTGCTGTTGATCTCTACTTCTTTTCCTTTAACATAGATCTTACCGCCGTCTTGACGGTACAGACCATAGAGACAGTTCATCAAGGTGGATTTTCCTGCGCCGTTTTCTCCTAAAAGCGCTAGAACTTCACCCTTCTCCAATTTCAGGTCTACGTCCTGATTCGCAATTACTTTTGGAAAAATCTTGGTGATCTTTTCCAATTCCAATACAGTTGCCAAATCTACTTTCCTCCTCTAAAAGCCTAAAGGATAGGGCAAAATAGTTGCCGAATCCGAGTAATTGATAGAGGGGAAAAAGGCTTCTCAAACCCCTTTAAGAAGCCTTACTCCCTTTTTCTTAGTGTTTAGTAACTATTATTTACCAATCATTTCTGCAACGTTTTCGATGTTGTATTCACCGGATGCAAATTTTTCCCATTCAGCAATAGTTTTAGCTTTTGCTTCTTCTGGTACGTTTGCAGCCCAAGTACCTAAGGGTTGAGCGCCTTCAGCGATACCATAAACGTTTGCACTACCTTCTTCGCCAGCTTGCAATTTGTTAACCATGTCGCCAATGATGTAGGCAACGTCTTGTACGCCAGAAGTAGCAACTAAGTCAGGTGAAAGTACATTCAGGTCTCCAGACCAACCAATGAACCATACGCCTTCAGTTTCTTCACATGCTTGAATAGCACCAGCGTCACATGCATCACCAATACCGATGATTACGTCTACGCCTTGAGAAATCATAGCTTTTGCAGCTTCTTTACCAGCAGCGATGTCTACCCATGAACCGGTATAAGCAACGCTTACTTCAACATCAGGATACATAGAAGCCATAGTAGCTTGAATGGTGTCAACCTCGTCCAAAATGGTCGGGATTTCCATAGCGCCTACGAAACCAATGTGATTGGATTCAGTAAGTTCTGCAGACAATACAGCCATAACATAACCTAGCTCGCCAGTTCTAAATACACCTGACATCAAGTTAGGTTGTTCTCCACCAGCAAATCCGCCAACTTGAGCAAATTTCACTTCAGGGAACTCAGCAGCTACAGTAGTTAAAGCATCTCCATACTCGAAACCATGACCAATGATTACATCGTAACCTTTTCTTGCATAGTCTCTAAGAATGTTTACTTGGTCATCTTGTTTCACGTTCTCAGTGTAGCTTACTTCGTAGCCATCACGCTCTTCAATAAGAAGCAGACCTTCGTAAGCTTGGCTGTTCCAACCACCGTCGTTAATTGGACCGGAAGTCAGTAGGGCAGCTTTGGGTGCTTCATCCTCAGCAGCGGGTTCTTCAGCAGCAGGTTCTTCAGCGGCTGGTTCTTCCTCTGCAGGTGCACAACCTGCCACCATAGCGATTGCAAAAATCAAAACCAAACCTAGTGCTAGCAATTTTTTCAGACTCATAAAACTTTACCTCCCCGTAAATTAAGTAGTCTTTGTGGGCTTTAGCCCACGGTATAACACATTCGACGCGTATTTCCGTTCTCCTTTAAAGTGATTAGAATTTAAATAAAATCTTCATCGCTTTCTGATTAGAAAGGTCTTCAAAGGCCTCTTCCCACTGATCTAAAGTGCGATCATCAGAAAGAAGTGGTTTGACATCGATTAAACCCTCAGATTCCAAGGTTAGTGATCGTTCCCAAGTTGGATAATTATGGCAGAACGTTCCTTGGATTTTTAATTCCTTGAATAGTAATGTATCATAATCAATGGTTACGGGCTTACCGGCAATTCCTACCTGCAGGAAATCGCCCCCTTTTCTCACTGATTTTAGAGCTGTATTAATTCCACCGGCAGCGCCTGAACAATCGGCTACCAAATCATACTTCTCGCTAGTTTCTAGTTCGTCTGGTGAAAGAACTGAAAGTCCATAGACTTTCGCTACTTCAAGACGCTCTTTATCTGCCGGAGTTCCGACAATATCCACCCTGCAGCCATAGGCTTTTAGAGTTGCACCAACTAAAATTCCAATTGGTCCAGGTCCTACAACCAGGCATTTAGTGCCTGCTTGAGGGTTAACCAATTCAACTGCATGTACAGCACATGCTAGTGGTTCGGTCATTGCACCTTCTCTGAGACTTACATTTTCAGGAAGTACATGAATGTATTCTGGGGACACTAGTAGATATTCAGCAAAAGCACCTGGCTTTTCGAATCCCACAGCAGTCCTTTGGTCACATAATTGATATTTTCCTTGTCGGCAATTAATGCAACTTCCGCATACTTCGTATGTATGTTCTACAGTTACTTTTTGTCCTACTTCAAATCCTTCAACCCCTTCTCCTAGTTCAGAGATGGTTCCGCTGAATTCATGTCCAAGTAATGCCGGTTCACCTAACGGCATCGCGCCATGATACATGTGTACGTCCGTACCACAGATGCCTGAATAGGCTACTTTAATTTTTACCTTGCCAGCTTGTATGGCAGGTTCCTCTATGTCCCTAAGCTCAAACGCTTTGGGCTCATCGCTCATTCTATATAACGCTTTCATAACTGCACCTCACTCATTTTAAGTTGTATATACGACTGAACCTATTTTACTACGTCGATACATATTGTGCAAGTATCTTGCGTGGCAAGCGTAATGCTGTCGTACTCATCCTTAAGCCGAAAAAGTAGCGTCCTGAAGATGGTACCACATTGGTATAAATCTCAAACACGCTTAAATTCCGCTCTTCATAGTAGCACTTCAATAAACTTTTTACAATAGGCTATGCGGTAGTACACATTTATACTATTGAAAGGGTCCTACTTTGATTTTTTGATTCCACTGTGTATTGCCCAATCCTACACGTTCTCTGAGCTTGTAGGCTACCTCTTGAAGTCTTACAAGGGCTGCTTCCTCATCCACTGTTTGAATCTTTCCTTCTTTAAGGATAACCTTGCCAGCCACTACTGTACTATCTACATTTTGTTGAGTACTGTGGTAGACCAAGGCAGCCACGGGATCAGCAACCGGCACACAACGCGAGGTCATCGGATTCATCAGCCAGAAGTCTGCTACCTTGCCTTCTTCTATAGCTCCCAGGTCATCTTGACGTCCAATAGCCTTCGCACCACCTAGTGAGGCCATTTCCAATACCTCCGAAGCACTCATTACTTCCGGGTCTCTTAATACGCACTTGTGAATTAAAGCAGAAGTTTTGATAACTTCGATCATATCCTGCGTATCGTTTGAGGCACTCCCGTCTGTAGCCAGCGAAATGGTAAGGCCTTCTTTTTGCATTCTAGGAATCGGTGCAACACCAGAAGCCAATATCATGTTGCTAACTGGGTTATGCGATACCTTTATATCGTGTTTCTTGAAAATATCAAAGTCTTCGTCAGACATATCCACACAGTGTACAGCGATGAAATCCGGACCTAGCACCCCTGTTTTTTCTAGAAAGGGTATCGTGTTTAGCCCGTATACGTCTTGAGCAAACTTGTTGTCGTCTTCTGTTTCAAGCACATGCATCGTGATGGGTATTTTGTATTTATCTGCTACTGTCCGACACTGCCTGTATCCTTCTTCCGAAAGATCCCAGATAATGCCAGGAGCTAGTGCCAAACTGATTGTGTTATGGTTTGCGTACTTTTTCTGAAGTCTTTCCACATCATCGAAAAAGTCCTGTTCCGTTTCCACGTGTGGACAGGCTGCGCCTTCCGGCATTTTACCGACTTTTGTGTGAGCTCTACCTAAAATACCACGAATCCCAACATCCTCAAAAGCCTGGGTTACCGCGTCATCCATACCCCGCTCCTTGGCATGGGCATAGTGATAATCCAACACGGTAGTGGAACCGGAGCGTAGGTTTTCGATTGCACCTACTACTGCTGCCGCATAGACTTCCTCATACCCTGTTTCATGTAAAGCGAAGCGTACCGAGCTATCCAACCAATCAAACAAGCTCTTATCACGTCCCAACCCCTTCATTGCACCTTGAAATAGGTGAGAGTGGGTATTCACAAATCCTGGGAAGACCGTCTTATTAAGACCGTTTAACACTTCGTCTGCTTGGTATTTGGACTCCAGCAGTTTGCTGTCTCCTACTTCCAATATTCGGCCCTTTTCAACTGCAATCGCAGCATCATAGAGGACGCGACGTTCTTTATCCAATGTAACTACTGTCGTATTTACGACTAGTAGGTCAATCTTTTTCTTTTCCATCTACTGTCTCCCTACATAACTAATACTTGTATTTGCTTAAATCCTCTTGGCTAGTTACACCGTAAAAAATCTTCTGTCTCGTAAATATAAAGCTAGATTTATGGGTACCAACCGTCAGCAATTTTGCATGCGGATGTCGATTGTGCTCAAAGCCCCGGCTGTAACCAGGCGTAATACCTCCGCCTGCATACACCATGGAATAATTGATAAAATATTCATCTAACATATCGTTTTCCATCAAGTGCCAATTGTAGCTTGGTGATTCAATTAAAAGTCTTTCTTGTCCTAGTTTTCGTAACAAATATAGCAATACTCTTGAGTCAGGACGATTGTCTTCTCCTGTAATAAATACGGGTATGCCTATATTTGCTTTCATTAGTTCTTCAATTTTTTTAATCTCTTGTTCGTCGATCTCATTTACAGATTTATAAGGACCAACCAAATAGTGGTTTCTTTCAAAATGAGCATCTACGTACTCTCCACCCTCGGGTGATGTAGCAATGGCTACTGGAAAATTTTCTTCTTCGTCTACATCGAAAATAATATGTTCAAAGGGTATGTCCTGGGCGTCGAACGATACGACTATGTTCATAGGGCATGCTGATTTACCTAGTTGTTCTACTCTTTGTTTGGCCATCTCGATATCAAAAATATGGCTAGTATTGTGTGCTTCGCTTTGTAAGGTCTTTGCACCCAAAATAATTCCATCAGAGTAGACACGCATCGCATTGAGCATCCAAAAATCTGCCAAGGCACCGTCTGGGTCAAAGTAATTTTCTTTTGCAATGAGTGGGCCAGCCGACATATTTGTAAAAGCCATCTTTCCATCTGCCGAAAGAACGACAGAGCAGAAGGTATACGGCCTGTCTTCTGGTGCTGGTGGAAATAGCATTTCTCCATAAACTTCTTGGATCTTGTCTATGGTCTTATCTGGGCTAATAGCCCTTATATCGCCAAGGACTGCTTCGTCTCTGAAACAATTCTCAATTTTTACTTGCTTTGTTGGAAACTCCATCATAAAAAGTTTTCCCATATTTCATCCTCCTCTACAATAAACAGTGCACTAGTTCAGGCATCCTGTTAATAGATCTTTAAGAGTTTGATGTAATCTTTTTCTTTTTTTCTCATGGCTCCTCCAAATTAAGTATGCTACATGCATCATTATGCATACTGTATTTGTCCATAAAATAGGGTATCTTGCAAGATACCCTATTTACTCATACAGTATAACTCATTCCCCATAAATTTGTAAAGCAGAAAGCTACATGGTGCGTTCGTCACGTACCGGTTCATCTTCTACCAAACCATAATATAATTTTTGTCTAGTAAAAATGAAATTATTCTTATGCATTGCTGTAGTTAAAATTTGGGAATGTGGATGCGCATTCACCGAGAAGGCATGAAAAGCACCTGGTGCTTTATGGCCTCCCACAAATACAGAAGAATAGTTAATAAACATCTCATCCATAGCGCCAATACTCATCAAATGCCACATATAGGAAGGTGATTCAATCACGAGTTTTTCTAGACCAATCTTTTTAAGGATATACATTAATACAGCACTATCAGGGTTTGATCCTTTGCCGGTTAGGAAAATGGGTATGGCTTTTTCGTCCGATGCCATTTTCTTTTTAATTTCAGCAATATCCACTTCTTCGGTGTTTGCATACGGTCCAAAGATTATATGCTTGTTTTTGAAATTAGTCTTTAGATAGTCACCACCATCTGGTGAAGTTGCAATGGCAGCTGCTAATCCTTCTGTGGAAAATACGCCATGCTCCAAGGGGATATCTGTGCCATCAAAGGAAACAACGATATTCATTGGTGCAACAGTCTTTTTGCCTAGCACTTCAAAGCGAGCATCTACCAAGTCTTGGTCAAAGCAGTTTGAAATCATCAAGGGTTCAGCTGCTAAGGTTCCAGCACCAATTATTACACCATCTGCATAGGCTCTGAGTACATTTAAAATCCAGAAATCTCCAAGTCCACCATCTAGGTCCAACAGATTTTTAGCTGCAATTAAGGGACCTTGTGGGTCATCTTCATAGGCCATTTTTCCATCCATAGACAAAACGATGGAGCCGAAGGTATAGGGTCTGTTTTCCGGGGATGCCGGAAAGAACAGTTCGTCATATACCGACTTAATTTTTTCTGGTGTTGCTTTTTCATTGGAGCTTTCCTTTAGTTCTGCAAGAATCTCTTCCGCTTTGTTCAATACGGTGAGTTTCATCGCTTCAACAGGAAAGTTCATCGTTACCATATCCATAATTATCCTCCCAAATAAAAATATCGCCGCTTATAAAAAAATACTTCTACGTCATTATAACCTAGAAGTATCGTGTTGAAAACAATAATATGTTATACCGCCTTACAAATCTACGCCAATAATCCTGCACACAACCTAGCAGCACTAGCGGCATCTTTGGAAAATCCATCCGCCCCAATCTCATCTGCATATTCCTGGCTGAGTGGAGCGCCTCCTACAATAACGTGGACCGAGTCACGTAGTCCCTCGGAATCTAGTTTTTTCACTACTTCGCTCATGACCTTCATGGTGGTGGTTACCAAGGCACTCATGCCAATAATTTGTGCACCGTTTTTCGCTTCGTTGACAAAGCTTTCAGGGGATACGTCCACCCCTAAATCCAATACTTCAAAACCACTTGCTTCTAGAAACATCGCTACCAGATTTTTCCCGATGTCATGTAGGTCTCCTTTGACTGTACCTAGAACTATTTTCCCTTTGGATTCAATTTTTTCTCCTTCCAATAAGGGTTTTAGTCTATCTACCGCCATATTCATGGCATTAGCACACATTAGAACTTCCGGAACATACATTTCACCTGAACCAAAACGGTCTCCCACAATTGCCATTGCTTCCATCATGCCGTCTGCAATGATTGCCACCGGGGATGCACCCTGTTCTAGCAAATCTTCCACTTGATCCAATAATTCTTCTTCGTCTCCCTCAATCAGAGCTTCCTGCAATTCTTCATAATCAAGCATATTCTTCCTCCTATACAACAACTAGGCCACCCGCTAGGGGCAGAGCATCCATTGTCATGGACATATTTTATTTTACCTTAATCCCATGATTTGTGGAAGAAAAAAAGGGCAATCGCCCTTTATCGGTCGTGCAATTCTCTTTTTTTGGCTAGTTTACCGTGATCCTTCCAAAAATATTCCTTCCCTAGAACGAATCCAAAGTTGGGTAAAAGAATTTTAAAAAGCAACACTGGTAGCAAGGCTACAAAGGAAAAGATATAGGCAATGCTGAGAAAGGTATAGGTGTTCATGTTTTCCCACATAAAGGCGGGCAGTTCATAGTATCCAACTGAAAGGGTGGCCGCTATAAAAACACCCACGTGCATTCCAGCCAGCACCACAATCAAGAAACCCATTACCTGCACAAAGTAATTGTCTGATGTTGTGAACCCAGTTCCGTAGACTCCCGCTACTATCGTATAGGCAAGCACTGACAAGGTAAAAATCAATGCTAGTGAACCCGTATTCAAATCAGCGGGGACCTTGTAATACCAAAAGCCTATCACAGCCAGAGCCAATAGCAGGGATAGAATCCAATTTCTTTTCTTTATCCAGGCGCAACTCAAAGCAATTAATGGAGCCATTACAAAGGTGTAAGGACCGGCAAAGGCGGTTATCGGACTAAGCATTTGTCCGAAATAAGCCATGGCCAAGGCACCTACAGCACCAAGGATTGGTCCATACAAGATTCCCATCAGGGGTACTAAAATCAACCCTAATCCAATTCTTTTCGCTTCACCGAATACAGGAAAAACTTGTATCCCCAGATCTTGACGAGCCATAAGCGTGCCCAGTCCAATTAATAATAAATATGCAATAATATTGATTGTTTTCTTTTTCATGCTACCTCACATCGTTTAATACTTTAATATATGGTAAACCTATTCTCACTATATAGCAACAAATTACGCGAAGCGGTTTAAAGCAGAAATAAGCGCTATAACAGAGGCTTTGTTGATATTTGCATCCGTTCCAACACCGTAGTGCATTATTCCATCCTTGTCCGATAATACGATGTACGCTGCTGCTATAGCATCGGCGCCATCCGAAATGGCATGTTCTGTATAGTCTATTAATTTGTAGCCATCATACCCCAGTTCCTTGATTGCATTGAAAAAAGCTGATATTGGTCCGTTGCCCATACCCCTGATGCTCTTTTCTTCTCCATCTAATAGCACCGAACCCTTAACTTTTACCTTGTCTTTTTCATCATCCTTGTAGGTACTCTTAAAGGATACCAGTGAAAGAGGTTCTTTTACATTGACAAACTCATTGCTAAAGATTTCGAAGATTTCGTTCGGTTTCAGTTCTTTACCGGTATCATCGCTGACTTTCTGTACTGAGACAGATACTTCCGGATGCATCTTTTTCGGTAGTTTGTAGCCAAATTCTTGTTCTAGTATGAAAGCTACACCACCTTTGCCAGACTGACTGTTGATGCGGATAATGGGTTCATATTTTCTGCCAATATGGTCTGGGTTAAGAGGCAGATACGGAACGTCCCAGAATATTGAGTTATTCTCTTTGTTGAATTCCAAGCCTTTGCGTATGGCATCTTGGTGTGAACCAGAAAATGCGGTATACACTAATGCTCCTGCATATGGATGCCGATCATGAATATCCATGCCTGTACATCTTTTGTACATCTTGGTAATCTCATTGATTTGCTCCACATAGATTTGGGGGTCAATACCTTGGGAATACATATTCATGGCAACATTCAATATATCTACGTTACCAGTGCGTTCACCATTGCCGAACAGGGTTCCCTCTACTCGGTCCGCTCCAGCAAGCATAGCCAGCTCCGTGGCTGCTACCGCTGTACCACGGTCATTGTGGGCATGAAGAGATACGAGTACGGAATCTCTTTTGTCAATATTCCTGCAGAACCACTCTACTTGGTCGGCATATACATTCGGTGAGGACATTTCAACCGTAGCAGGGATGTTCAGAATGCATTTTTTCTCCGGTGTGGGTTGCCATACATCAATGACAGCATTGCATACGTCTACCGCATATTCCATCTCAGTTCCAGTGAAGCTCTCCGGGCTATATTCAAAAATAAATTCTGTTTCTGGATACTTGGCTGCTTCCTCTACCAACATTTTTGCTCCAGCAATAGCGATATCCTTAATTTCTGCCTGTGATTTTCTAAACACCATATTTCGTTGTTGGGTGCTGGTGGAGTTATATACGTGTACAATGGCTTTTTCTACACCTTTCAATGCTTCAAAAGTCCTTTTTATGAGGTGTTCTCTAGCCTGCGTAAGTACTTGTATGGTGACCCCTTCTGTTGCGCCTTCATCTATTAGTTTTCTCAAGAATCTATATTCTGTTTCGCTGGCAGAGGGAAATCCAATTTCTATTTCTTTGAATCCCATATTCTTTAGGAATAAAAACATTTCCATTTTTTCCCGAATGCCCATCGGCTTAGGTAGAGCTTGGTTGCCGTCCCTTAAATCCACACTACACCAAATGGGTGCCTGGGTTATCTCTTTGTCTGGCCAGGTGCGGTCTGCTAGGCTAATGGTCTTGAACTTTCTGTATTCTTTTACGTGTTTGTTTTCCATAGTTTCCTCTTCTCTACTTTCTCTAGTTTTTCAGCTTGTTCCAATTTTATATACATAAAAAGCCCTCTCGTCTCATCTGAGACGAAAGGGCTACTTCCGCGGTACCACTCAAGTTTAGCCATATGGCTACTCTTACGATATGCAATAAAAACAAAAACCCTCGTCTAAGAGACAAAGGCTACCACTCTAGTGCATATCTCCGATGTAACGGTCGAACCCGTCCTAGCTTACTATTCTTTCAGCCGGAAACTCCGAGGCCAGTTCAACATAAGTCCACCTAACGCCTTCCACCAACCGACGTCTCTCTATAGGCTTCATTATACCTACTATTCCTCTTCTTAGTCTTACTCTTATCTAAATTGTATATGCATTAATAATAAAGGAGGATAGGCTTGCTGTCAATAATTTTATTATTGGAAATTAAGAAGTACCTATTATGGATCCATATAAGAGAGTTGAAAAATACCAATACATACATGATCCCATCTAAATCTCTACTAATTTTTAAGTGTTTATTCCAACACCTCTAGGATAAAGTTTCCAAAAACAAGGCGAACCTTTCGGCTCGCCTTCATACTTCTAATTATTCTATTTTTTCTTTTCGGCAGCCTAAAAATGTTTCTACTTCTTGCTGGTGCCATTACCATTTTTCTTATCTTTCATCATTTTATAACTGATTGAATCGGTTAGTGCCTGCCAGCTGGCTTCAATGATATCTGAAGAAACTCCAATCGTACCCCACTCGTCATTTTGGTCCTTAGAATCTACCAAAACCCGTACTTGGGCACCCGTTGCATCCTTGCCTTCTAGTACACGAACCTTGTAGTCTGCTAGATGCATTTCTTCAATCTCTGGATAACCAACACGTAACGCCTTCCGTAGAGCATTGTCGAGAGCATTAACGGGGCCATTGCCATCAGCTGCTGTGTGCATTACTTTGTCTCCCACCATAAGCTTTATGGTTGCTTCGGAATGGACCTTTGAATTGCCTAGCTTTTGGGTTATCACACGGAATGAATCAAGCTCAAATCCTGGCTCAAATTCCCCTGTCTCCTTTTTAAGTAAAAGCTTGAAGGAACCTTCTGCGCCCTCAAATTGATAGCCAGCATGCTCCATTTCTTTGACCTTGTTGATAATGCTTCTTTGCAAGTTTTTATCATCCGGAAATTCTAGGCCCATCTCCTTCACTTTGTATCTCAAGTTGCTGGCCCCAGACTGATCCGAAATCAGAACACGGCGTTTGTTGCCAATATCTTCCGGATTGAGATGTTCATAGGTCTTAGGATTTTTCATCACAGCACTCACATGGATGCCACCCTTATGTGCAAAGGCACTATGTCCCACAAACGGCTGCCCCGTAGCCATACTTAAATTGGCAATTTCTGCCACATAGCGTGCTGCTTCTGTCAAAAATGAGATACGTTCACCCAAGCAATCATAACCCATCTTCAATTGAAGGTTGGGGATGATTGAACAGATATTCGCATTCCCACAGCGCTCGCCCAAGCCATTCATCGTGCCTTGCACTTGACTAGCACCAGCCTCTACAGCGATTAGTGAATTGCAAACTGCCAAGTCACCATCATTATGACAATGAATTCCAAGCGGAGTCGTAATAGACTTTTTCAATGTATCCATGATCGCAACAACTTCATGCGGCAAGCAACCACCATTCGTATCACATAAGATGATGCATTCAGCACCTGCCTCTTGCGCTACCAAGAGGGTTTTAATTGCATACTCTGGATTGGCCTTAAAACCATCGAAAAAATGTTCCGCATCGTAAAAAACACGTTTCCCGTGGTCTTTCAAAAAGAGGATAGACTCCCGAATCATAGCTAGGTTTTCTTCTAAAGGCACACCTAGAGCATCCGTCACATGGAAATCCCAAGTTTTACCAAAAATGGTAATTACTTTTGCGCCAGATTCAATGAAGGCCTTCAGATTGGCATCCTCTTCCACCTTACCGTTAGGACGTCTGGTGCTACCAAACGCCGTTAGTGTGGCATGCTCAAAATCCAACTCTCTTGCTTGTTTAAAAAACTCCAAGTCTTTAGGATTAGAACCGGGCCAACCACCTTCAATATAATCCACACCCAAATGATCCAACTTGAGTGCAATTTTTATTTTATCCTTAACAGAAAAGCTGACGCCTTCTCCCTGACCTCCATCTCGGAGTGTCGTGTCGTATATGGATACTCTGTTCATGGTACTAACCTCCGATGATTTCACAGATGAGGTCACCCGCTGTTTGAGTGTCCACCAACTGCATTCCCTCCTGCATGATATCAGGGGTACGATAGCCACGGTCAAGATATTCTTTTACCGCATCTTCGATTTTTTGTGAAGCTTCTTCATATTTGAAAGAATACTTCAACAACATTGCAGCAGACAGAATCGTAGCCAAAGGATTGGCTTTTCCTTGTCCTGCAATATCCGGTGCCGAACCATGAGCTGGCTCATAAAGACCTACATCGCCACCTAGACTAGCGGATGGCAACATACCAATGGAACCAGTAAGTACTGATGCCTGATCTGTCAAGATATCCCCGAACATATTGCTCGTAACGATCACATCAAGGGATGAAGGTCTAAGAATCAGTTGCATGGCCGCATTGTCTACATAGAGATGTTCTAATTCAATATCCGGAAACTCCTCATCGTGCAAACGAATCACGGTTTCTCTCCACAAACGAGAACTCTCCAATACATTGGCCTTGTCCACAGAGGTAACCCTACCCTTGCGAGTCCGAGCTACTTCAAAAGCAAGACGCGCAATGCGTTCCACTTCCTCTGTCGTATAGGTCATCATATCTGTAGCGGTTTCACCTGTCGCTGTCTTTTCTCGCGTCTTCCCACCAAAGTAGATTCCTCCTGTTAGTTCACGAATGGTAAGGATATCTACACCTTCTATTACTTCCCGTTTTAAGGTTGACGCATCAGCAAGGGCGTCAAACAGAACACAAGGACGAATGTTGGCAAAAAGTTTTAATTCTTTCCGAATAGGTAGAAGTGCACCTACCTCAGGACGCAATGCAACAGGCAGGCTATCCCACTTAGGACCGCCTACAGCTCCTAAAAGAATGGCATCAGAAGCCTTACACAATTCCAGTGTTTCCTCGGGTAGAGGTTTGCCTGTTTTATCAATCGCTGCACCACCGATTAATCCTTCTGTGTACTCAAACTCATAGCCATATATTTCACTGATTTTATTAAGTACCTTGATGGCCTCCGGGACAATTTCCACCCCAATGCCATCACCTGGTAAAACTGCTATTTTATGCATCATTCCTCCTACTTATCCATCTTATTCTTTTTGATATAGTTCATCAGTCCACCTGCAGCAATCAGTTCCTGCATAAAGTCAGGAAACGGTACTGCCTGATAACTCTTGCCAGTCGTCATATCTTCAATAACACCACTCGTGGCATCTATTTTCACTTCATGGCCTTCCTCAATCGCTTCCGCGGCTTCTTTGGATTCAAAGATAGGCAAGCCAATATTGATTGAATTGCGATAGAAAATTCTGGCAAAGGAAGGAGCTATTACACCAGTAATGCCTGCAGCCTTTATACAAATAGGCGCATGCTCTCTCGAACTACCACAACCGAAATTCTTTCCGGCCACAATGATATCACCTTGGCCAACGATTTCAGCAAATCCAGCCCGGGCATCCTCCATGGCATACTTCGCCAATTCTTTCGGATCTGATGAATTAAGATATCTTGCCGGGATAATCTGATCTGTATCTACATCATCCCCAAATTTCCATACTTTACCTTGTAGAATCATTTGGAAAGCACCTCCTTAGGACCTGCAATCTTACCTTTTATTGCACTACATGCTGCTACCGCAGGGCTAGCCAAATAGACTTCACTCTCGGGGTGGCCCATACGTCCAATAAAGTTTCTGTTTGTTGTGGAAACTGCGCGCTCACCCTTGGCTAAAATCCCCATATGTCCTCCCAGACAAGGGCCACAAGTTGGAGTGCTCACAATCGCACCCGCATCCAAGAAGATATCAAACAAGCCTTCATGCATAGCCTGACGATAAATTTCCGGTGTACCAGGAATCACGATGCAACGTATATGGGAAGCAACCTTTTGTCCCTTTAGAAACTCAGCTGCAATCCGCAGGTCAGAAATTCTACCATTCGTACAGGACCCGATGACGACTTGGTCAATTCGAATATCTCCCACTTCAGAAATGGGTTTGGTATTCTCAGGCAAATGTGGGAAAGCAACTTGAGGCTCTATTTTAGAACAGTCATATTCTATAACCTTAGCATACTCCGCATCTGCATCCGATTGGTAAACCACTGCTTCCCGTTTAAAACGACCATTCACATACTCCATGGTTTTCTCATCAGCGGCAATAATTCCGTTCTTACCACCTGCCTCGATAGCCATATTGCACATGGTAAAGCGGTCGTCCATGGGCAGATTATCGATAACCGGACCCGTAAACTCCATGGCCATATAACGAGCGCCATCAACTCCAACATCCCCGATTGTGTAAAGAATTAAATCCTTACCACTCACGTGGGGTTGCAACTCACCCTTATAGACAAACTTAATGGATTCTGGCACCTTGAACCAAGCTTCACCAGTAATCATACCAGCAGCCATATCTGTAGAACCCACGCCAGTAGCGAAAGCACCTAGGGCGCCATACGTACAGGTATGGGAATCCGCACCAATAATAGCATCCCCTGGCCCTACCAATCCTTGTTCCGGCAAGATACAATGCTCAACACCCATCTGTCCAAGCTCGAAAAAGTTCTCAATCTCATGTTTGTTAGCGAACTCTCTTACCTGTTTAACCTGCTCAGCAGATTTAATGTCTTTATTCGGTGTAAAGTGGTCCGGCACCAAACAGATCTTGCATTTATCGAAGACTGTTTCAGAGCCAACCTTCTCAAACTCATTAATTGCAACAGGAGAAGTAATATCATTACCCAACACAATATCCAGCTTCGCATTAATCAGCTGACCCGGTTTGACTTCGTCAAGTCCGGCATGTGCGGCTAAGATTTTCTCCGTAATGGTCATACCCATCTTAAATCCTCCTACTATTCCTTATTCAAATTACATAGCTACTAAATCTTAATCAACTTCGTTAAAACTAACCATCTCATCCAAGCCTTTTTTTCCAGGCACGAATGGAAATACCATTTCCTCATTACTAACGATACACTCAATCAAGGTAAGACCTGGAGAAGCCAAAGCCTGCTTCAACTTGTCTTCCATTTCTTCTTCCGTCTCAATTCGGAAAGTTTTAGCACCGTACGCTTGCGCCAACATGCAAAAATCAGGATTTGCCGTAAAATCAATCCCGGAATATCGCTTGCCACATTGGAAATGTTGCAACTGCTTTACTAGCGACAAACTCGAGTTGTTCATCAAAAGAATCTTTATTGGAAGGCAATGCTCAATGGCCGTTGCCATCTCTGGTAAATTCATCTGAAAACTACCGTCTCCCGTTATGCAGATTACCAACTGCTTTGGATCTGCCATCTGTACTCCGATGGCTGCCGGCAACCCATATCCCATGGTTCCCAATCCACCAGAAGTAATGAAGCTTCTTTCCTTTACAAAACCATAATGAAGTGCTGTCCACATCTGATGTTGGCCTACATCCGTAGTCACCACAGCACGATCACGAGTCAACTCTCCCAATTTTTCAATAATTTTTTGGGGCTTCAAATCTGCTTCATTGCCATACTGGTCCTGCATAGGATGTGTCTGCTTCCATTCAGCTACTTGCTTAGACCAAGGCGCATGTTCTTGCTGGGTCATCGCATCGTTTAAGTCCTTCAGAATGATTTTTACATCACCAACTATTGGTACGTCGGCACGTACATTTTTTCCAATCTCCGCCGGGTCAATATCTATATGTATAATCTTCGCTTGTTTAGCAAATTTGGCCACAGACCCTGTTGCCCTGTCACCAAAACGAGCACCAAGGGATATCAACAAATCACAATGGGACACTGCATAGTTTGCCGCTGGCCGTCCATGCATGCCCAACATACCAAGCGCACGCTCATTTGTCTCCGGGAAAACGCTGATTGCATTTAGGGTTGTTACTACGGGTGCATCAATGCACTCCGCAAATTGCAATAACTCTTTTCCTGCTCCAGCATATTGCATCCCGCCACCAGCTAAAATCAATGGTTTAGAGGCTTTCCCCAACGCCTTAACAATCTTCTTAATCTGGGAATTATGGCCCTTATAGGTCGGCTTGTATCCCTTAATATTTACAACTATTTCGTCTGGATGCTCAATCATGGTATCCGCAACATCCCTAGGAATATCAACTAGTACCGGGCCAGGACGACCAGTCGAAGCAACATGAAATGCCTCCGCGATAATTCGTGGTAATTCATTGGCATCCTTGACCAGATAATTGTGCTTGGTTATCGGCATGGTAATGCCGGTTATGTCTACTTCCTGGAAAGCGTCCGTTCCAATCATTGGTGTAGACACCTGACCTGTGATCGCCACAATAGGAACCGAGTCCATGTAGGCAGTCGCCAGGCCTGTCACCAGATTGGTAGCGCCTGGACCAGAAGTTGCCAAGCATACACCAGTACGATTCTTCATCCGCGCATAGCCAGATGCCGCATGTGGCGCAGCCTGCTCATTTCTAACCAAAACATGCTCAATATTATCGTTCTTCAAAATAGCATCATATAGGGGAAGCACTGCTCCACCAGGATAACCAAAGATTACTTCCACGCCTTGGTCTTCCAATATTTTCATTAGGCTTTCCGCCGCTTTCATTTTCATGGTATCCTCCTAGTGGGATTTTTTGTTGTGCTTGGGATTCTTGATCCCCCGCACCATGGCAATCTGACCAGTTCGTACAAAATCACGAATGCCAAAAGGTCTCAAAGTGTCCTCAATCGCATCGAGCTTACCTGCTTCACCCGTTGCTTCAATAATCATGGTATCCTTGCCGATATCCACTACTCTAGCGCGGAAGATGTCCACGAACTGCAAGATTTCCATTCTAGCCTTCGCATCGGAACAGTTGACCTTAATGAAAATCATTTCCCGTGCGATAAATTCTTTGTCCGTAATGTCGGTTAGCTTAATAATGTCAACCAATTTGTTCAACTGTTTGCAGACCTGCTCTATGACCACTTCATCTCCTGAAACTACGATGGTCATCCTAGATACATCTGGGTCATCCGTTTCTCCAACTGCTAGACTGGAGATATTGTAACCCCTTCTAGCAAACAGTCCAGCGATTCTCGTCAGGACGCCCGGCTTGTTCTCAACCAATACAGACAATGTATGTTTCATCTTATTTACCTCACTATTTCAACATGTTATTCAATGAGCCACCAGCGGGCACCATAGGGAATACGTTCTCCTCCGATTCAATGGCAATATTCAAAAGGTAGGGTCCATCATGAAGAAGCGCTTCTTTTATTGCATCCTCAACTTCTTCTGGATTCATAACCATGCGGCCTCTGATTCCATACGCCTCAGCAATTCTCACAAAATCAGGTTTGTCTGAAAATACAGTACAGGCATAGCGCTTATCCATAAATAAGTCCTGCCACTGACGCACCATACCTAGACACCCATTGTTCAAAATGACAATCTTAATCGGAAGGTTTAGTTCCTTAACGGTTTGCAATTCTTGGATATTCATTTGGAAAGAGCCATCACCTGCCAAACAAAGAACCGTTTTGTCTGGGTGAGCCAGTTGTACTCCGATCGATGCAGGAAAACCAAAGCCCATCGTGCCTAGTCCCCCTGAAGTAACAAACTGCTCCGGAGTCTTTACCTGCAAAAACTGCGCACTCCACATCTGATTCTGCCCTACTTCTGTCGTTGCAAAACATTCGCCCTTCGTTAGTCTATTGATGGTTTCCAATACGTACTGTGGTTTGATGACATCTTTTTGTTCATAGGAAAGCGGATGAGACCTCTTCCAATCTCCCACTCGATCATGCCATTGCGTGATATCCTTCCGATCTTCCACTTCTCCCAATCTTTGAAGGAACAATTGTGTTACTTCTTTGGCATCACCATGAACAGCGGAACTAGTCGGTACGATTTTATCAATCTCAGCATCATCAATATCCACATGAACCACACTGGCATTTTTAGCAAAAGTAGACAACTTTCCAGTAACTCGGTCATCAAAACGAACACCGATACCCAAAATCAAGTCGCACTCTGAAAAAGCATAATTGGCATATGCGGTACCATGCATTCCCACCATACCAATATTCAGTTCATGGTCATCTGGTATAACGCCTTTGCCCATCAGGGACCAAGAAACCGGCATATTTAGCTTTTCAGCCAAAGCCAATACTTCCTTAGCCGCGCCTGCATTTCTAACACCACCACCTACAAACATAATCGGACGTGAAGCGCTACAAATCATTTTTAGTGCAGCATCTACTTCAGCCATATCAATATTCGTCTCAACTGCGTAGCCGGGGAGGTCCATCTCGGGCGGATAAATAAAATCAGCCATTTCCTGGGTAACATCCTTCGGAATATCAATCAAAACCGGTCCAGGACGTCCAGTCGTAGCTATATGAAAGGCCTCCCGGAAGATGCGTGCTAGGTCCTTAATATCTTTCACAAGATAGCTGTACTTGGTTATGGGTATGGTTATACCCACAATATCTGCCTCCTGAAAGCTATCCTTACCCAGCAGAGACCTTCCCACTTGGGCTGTTATAGCAACGAGGGGCACCGAATCCATATAGGCATTGGCTAAACCAGTCACCAGATTGGTCCCGCCCGGTCCAGAAGTTGCTAGAACAACGCCAGGTTTTCCTGTAGTTCTAGCATAGCCGTCCGCGGCATGAATGGCCGCTTGCTCATGTCTAGTCAATATATGGTTTATCTCTTTTTCGTCGTAGAGAGCATCATAGATGACCATGTTGGCACCACCAGGATAACCAAACATGGTATCGACGCCTTCTGCTTTCAAAGCTTCAACGACGATTTGCGCACCTCGGATGTTTTCTATTTTAATCATTGAACACCGCCCCCGTATTCGCAGAGGTCACCATCATAGCATAGCGCTTGAGATAACCTGTCTTAATTGGCGGTTCCTTGGCAACAAACTGTTTTTCTCTTTGGGCCAATTCCGTATCATCCACCAATAAATCGATGCTGTTATTGGGAATATCGATTGAAATCATATCTCCCTCTTTGACCAACCCAATCGGACCTTTTGCTGCTGCCTCAGGCGATACGTGGCCAATACAAGCACCTCTAGTTGCCCCAGAGAAACGTCCATCTGTAATCAATGCAACTTCCTTATCCAAACCAATACCGGCTATGGCTGCAGTAGGTGTCAACATTTCGCGCATTCCCGGTCCTCCTTTTGGACCTTCATACCGGATAACCACGACATCTCCCGAAACAATTTTGCCCGCATTAATCGCTTCAACACAGTCTTCTTCCGATTCAAAAACGCGGGCTGGGCCTTTGTGGGTCATCATTTCCGGAGCTACTGCACCTTTTTTAACTACACAGCCATCCGGTGCCAAAGAACCCCAAAGAATAGCTAGACCACCATCTTGGCTGTATGCTGTTTCCTTGGTACGAATTACTTCTCTGTCTGTGATGACAGCTTGATCCAAATTATCCTTTATACTACCGGATACAGTAGGCAGCGAAGTATCCAACAAGCCTTGGCTAGCCAGTTCCTTCATAACACCTTGGATGCCACCCGCGTAATACAATTCCTCAATATGTGTATCTGATGCTGGAGAAAGCTTGCAAATTTGAGGTGTAATCTTTGACATCTCATTAAACTCCTCAAAGCCCATCTTAATACCAGCTGCATGAGCAATGGCCGGGATATGCAATGCTGTATTCGTAGAACATCCTAATGCCATGTCCACCTTAACTGCATTTCTGAAAGCTGCCTCCGTCATAATATCTTTTGGCTTAAGGTCTTGCTTCAGCAAATCCATAATTCTCATGCCTGCATGTTTGGCCAAACGAATCCGTTCCGAAAAAACCGCAGGAATTGTACCATTGCCAGGTAGAGCCATTCCGATGGCTTCTGTTAGGCAATTCATGGAATTGGCCGTGAACATACCTGAGCAGGAGCCACACGTAGGACAAGCTTCATTTTCCATTTGCAAAAGCTCTTGTTCGGTCATTTTGCCAGCATTCACACTACCAGCTGCCTCAAACATATTTGACAAACTGATTGATTTTCCTTTATGTCTGCCAGCCAACATAGGTCCACCAGACACGAAGATCGATGGAATATTAACATTGGCTGCAGCCATCAACATGCCCGGTACCACCTTATCGCAGTTGGGTACGAAGACCAAAGCATCGAAAGGATGTCCCGTAGCCATAATTTCTACCGTATCAGCAATCAGTTCACGGCTAACCAAGGAATATTTCATACCCTTATGGTTCATGGCGATACCGTCACACACGGCGATGGTATGAAATTCCAGCGGGGTTCCGCCAGCCATCCGGACACCGGCCTTAACCGCTTCCGAAATTTTATCGAGGTTAATATGCCCCGGTACGATTTCGTTATGGGAATTAACGATTCCGATAAGAGGTCTTGCAATCTCTTCTTCCGTCAATCCGCTGGCTTTAAGTAATGATCTATGTGGGGCTTTGTTAACGCCGCATTTGGCGATATCACTTCTCATGGTTTACTCCTTATCTAGAAGATTTCAGGGCCGTCTATTTTGGTCAGCTCGCCGAAATCAGCATTTAACATCATTGTTGTCTCACCGGGTGTACCGTCACCGATCTGACGTCCATCCACGGATACGACCGGGATAACTTCTGCAGCAGATCCTGTTAGAAAACACTCATCTGCATTATATACATCATGACGTGTAAGCAAGGCTTCCTTAACTTTGAGACCTCTTTTTTCCGCAAGTTCCATTACGGTATTGCGCGTAACACCTTCCAAGGCACCAACGGAAGATGGTGGGGTTAAAAGGGTACCTTTTTTCACCAAGAACACGTTATCGCCTGTAGCCTCCGCCACGTATCCTTCATTATTCAGCATCAATGCTTCAGCACAACCCATTTGTACTGCTTCAATCTTCGCTAAAATGTTGTTCATATAGTTAAGAGACTTAATTCTGGGGTTTACACCTTCAGAAATATTTCTTCTAGTTGCAACAGTACTAATCTTCAACCCTTTTTGGTATAACTCAGCCGGGTATAGTTGAATGTCAGCCGCAATACAAATTACACTTGCTTTGGGACATTTATTAGGATCTAAACCCAAATCTCCAACACCACGGGTCACCAACAAACGGATATACCCTTCACGCAAATCATTCTTACGCATGGTCTCCAAAACCACTTCTGTCATCTCATCCTTGCTCATCCCGATATTCAGCATAATGGACTTTGCGCTTTCATATAAGCGGTCAATATGCTCTTCCATCTTGAAAACACGGTTGTGATAGGCGCGAATGCCTTCGAATATTCCATCACCATACAATAGTCCATGATCAAAAACAGATACTACTGCTTGCTCTTTTGGTACATACTTTCCATTCAAATAAATAATCATGACATTCCTCTTTCCTTCAATATTGAAACCTAGAAACAAAACTGAAATTTAATTTAAAAAAAATCCCGCCACTGGGCTTATGCCAGGGGCGAGATATTATTCACGCGGTACCACCCTGCTTTCATCACTCACAACGTCAATCAACGTCTAAGCTATAACGGGCCCTCCCGTTCGACCTTACTTAATTGGGGCCGACAGTTCGAAAGTGATATCTATCTTGGGAATTCGTACCGGCTTACACCAAAGCGCCGGCTCTCTGAAACTCGTTCTGCAAGTAGACTTGTCTTTCTCATTACCTTTAGATGAATCGCAATACTATTACTGATTGAAACAAGTATAGATTTAACTCCCTTGCCTGTCAAGTAAATTATCAAAACTTCTCACCAACTACACACAATTATATCACAGAAAACCCAAAGTGCGGGTGGGCCATCAGGCCACCCGCACTTTCTATCTAATTAATACAGTTTCTATATGCTCACCAAGCTCTTCTTGCAAAAGATTCAGTTCCTCTGGCGCATAGGAAGTAAATTTTCCAACGCCAGCTAGCACTTCCTCATTATCCTTGAAACGCTGCAAGGCATATCGCTTGGCCCCATGAATTTCCTGTCCTATCTTACGGATGTCCGCAAGACTCAACAATTCCTTCGCTACTGTGGTTCTAAACTCATACCCTATACCGGAATCCATCAGTATCGCTTCGCTTTCTTGGATGTCTTGAATGGATACAATGGCCGCCGCAACTTCTCCATATTTCCGTAGTGGCGCTTTAATATCCATCGCAACGTAATCCACCAATCCCTTGCCTATCAATTGTCTTAGCATTTTCGGGTTTGTGCCATTCGTATCCAGTTTTAGAGGCAGTCCCCAAGTTTTAAGCCAAGCCAAAAATTCCGGCAAATCCTTGTGAATAGTAGGTTCACCTCCAGAGACGACAATGCCATCCAGATATTTCTTCTTCTTATCCAAAAAATTCTGAATATAGGAAGATTCTGTATCACCACTAGCATTCAAAACTAGTTCTGAGTTATGGCAGTAGGGGCAGCGAAAATTACAACCCCTCGTGAAGAAAACAGTAGATACCTTATCTGGGTAATCAATAAATGAACTCTTCAAATGACCCCCAATAATCATCTATACAGCTTCCTTGTCATTCTTCTGAGCTCTATTTAAGCTAAGTTCAGTCTCAAATTCAACTCGTTGCTTATACTCTTCCTTTTTACCTTTGTTCCATGACTTAACTGGGCGGAAGAAGCCGACCACTCGAGTCCAAACTTCCGTTTCCATCCCACAGTCGGGACATACTGGCTGTTCACCACGCAGATAGCCATGGTTGGGACAAATGCTGTAGGTTGGCGTAATGGTTATATACGGGATCTCTGAATTTTGGAATGCTTTTTTTAGAACCGATTTAACCGTCTCGATACTTTCGATTTCCTCCCCGATAAAGGCATGGAAGACCGTACCACCTGTATAGCGAGTCTGTAAGGGTTCTTGCAATTCCATCGCCTCAAAAATATCATTCGTATGGCCTACAGGCAACTGCGTGGAATTGGTGTAGTACACCTCATCTTCTCCTGCGGTCACAATATTCGGATAAATTCGCTTGTCGATTCTAGCAAAGCGGTAGGCCGCACCCTCTGCCGGAGAAGCTTCTAGGTTCCATAAAGTACCCGTCTCTTCTTGGTAGATTCCAATAACCTTGTTCATGAAATCCATAATCTCTATCGCAAATTCCTGGCCCTCTTCCGTCGTAATGTCTTCACCAAGCAGGTTAATACAAGCCTCATTCATACCATTTAAGCCTATGGTATTAAAGTGGTTCTTGAAGTACTCTCCTTGTACATCCTTCACACCTTGGAGATAAAAACGGCTATAAGGATATAGACCTGACTCCATGTATCCCTCAAGCATCTCACGTTTGGCTTCACAGATGCGTTTACCTTTTTCCATTAGTACACGTACCCGTGACTTGAATTCCTCCACTGAATTGGATAAATATCCAATGCGGGACATATTTAAAGTTACAACATTGATGCTACCTGTTAGAGGATTGGCACCAAACAAACCACCACCACGTTTTCTGAGCTCTCGGTTGTCTAGTCTTAGTCTGCAGCACATGCTACGGATGTCTTCTGGTTTCATATCCGAATTTACAAAATTGGCAAAATACGGAGTTCCAAATTTACGAGTCATCTCCATCACTGCATTCGAAACATCGGAATCCCAAGGAAAATCATCCGTTATATTGATGGTTGGGATGGGGAAGCTAAAGCTTCGACCTGCTCCGTCGCCTTCCATCATTACTTCACAATAGGCTGTATTAAACATATCCATTTCTTTTTGGAACTCACCATACGTGCGATCCTTGCGTTCTCCACCAATCAAAACTTTCTCGTTTTTGAGAAGGGGATGCGCTACAATATCCAAGGTGATGTTGGTAAACGGAGTTTGAAATCCTACACGAGTCGGAATGTTCAGATTAAACACAAAGCTTCGTACTGCACGTTTTACTTCCTCGTAGCTCAACTCATCATAGGCAATAAAGGGAGCCACATACGTATCTAGTGAGGAAATAGCCTGTGCACCAGCCGCTTCACCCTGCAAGGTATACAACCAGTTTACAATTTGTCCCAACAGAGCACCCAGGTGTTTTGCTGGTCTAGATTGAATCTTGCCGACAGCCCCTTGGAAACCGTTTATGAGAAGTCCTTCAAGATCCCATCCGCAACAATACGGAGCCAACAGTCCCAAATCATGTATGTGTAAATCTCCACCCACGTGAGCATCTCGTATATCTTTTTCATAAATCTTATTTAGCCAATATTTTTTGGTAATCGAATCTACAATATGGTTATTCAGTCCTTGGAGGGAAAAGCCCATATTTGAATTCTCGTTAACCTTCCAGTCAGCTAGTGAAATATAATCATCCACCATGGATTCAGCATCAAGGAATAGGTTCTTCGCTTCACGAAGTTCAGAATGCTTCTGGCGATATAGGATAAACGCTTTGGCAGTCGATGCACGACCATCTTCAATCAGCACCTTTTCTACCATATCCTGAATATCCTCAACGCTTGGGATGCCAAACCCAAACACTTCTACTACAATATTTTGGACCATTTCTGCTAATTCTCTCGCCTTATCCTTGTCTTCGCTGCCCACAGACTCTGCAGCACTAAAGATGGCTCTCTCAATTTTAGTAATGTCAAAATCCACGATGTCGCCATTCCTTTTTTGCACTCTGGTTATCATATTACCCTCCATATTGTAGAATTATTTATTCTTGAAACACTATATATAGTGTTTCCTGTTCTCATAATACATCATCATGTGTAGCAATGCAATAGAGCAGCTCTCATTATTTTCCTTATATAGTAGTTATTTATGCAAAAAAATAAGCCCGGTACTATATCTAGTACCAGGCCTACTTATTCTTATACGATAATGCTATTTCACTTCAACTACTTCTTTAACTTCTGGGATTTCTGCCTTTAACACACGCTCTACACCATTCTTCAGTGTCAGAAGAGCCATAGGACATCCACCGCAGGCACCTTTCAACTTCACTTCAACAACACCATCCTCGGTGATATTAATCAGTTCAATATCTCCACCATCAGCTTGCAAAGACGGTCTAATCTTTTCTAATACTGCTTCTACACGTTCTTTCATTTCTTTCTCCTTAAAATAAATTTTTAAAATACCCTTTAAAACCTTTTTCCCGGGGTGTCTCCCAAACGATCATTTCTATCTTCTGGTAAAGTTCAATTTCAGAATCGTTGCGAAGGACATAATCCAAAAGACGTTTCAACGTCTCCCGCGTCCTCGGTTTGTTATTCTTGCTGCCTTTGATCTTCAAAGTAACTATTCCATCATCCGTAACTTCCACAATCTGGAAGTCTGCACCATCTGCTTGAATGTCTGGACGAATATCCAACAGTCTCTTTTCGATAAGCTCCTTGTTATCCATTGATTTCTCCTATGCCAGAATATGTAGTTTCTTAGGACAAATCTCAAACACCACAGATTTGCCTCTAAACACTTCACCATCCTGATGATAAAGCATATCATCTTTACTTGAAACACTCAAGGTTGTTCTGTCTAACATGGTAACAAACTCTTCATCACCATGTTTGCCGGCCAAAACCTTGCGCAAATACTGAAGCCTTTTCAAAAATCCGATGTTTTCAATGATGGAAAAACTTAGTAATCCATCTGCATTGTCCGCTTCCGGTACCACCGGAATGCCACCACCTAAAAATGGACCATTACCTGCCGTCAAACAAAGGATATTCTTTCTTTCCGTTTTTTCATCGTACTGAATGTCCACCGTTAGTCCCGGGTAGAAAAAAAGATTTTTAAAGACGGCAATCAGGTAGGCCAACTTGCCCTGAATAAGGCCGCTGCGATGATTCACATCATCCGTTACCTTTGCATCATACCCTATTCCTGCGCCATTGACAAAATATTCGTGGCCAATTTTGCCTAGATCAATAGTTTTTAATTGTTTTTTGCCAAGTACTTCCAAGGCTTTTGCAGGGTCCTCTGGGAGACCTAGAGAACGTGCTAAATCATTACCGGAACCTGCAGGCAAAATGCCCATCTTACAGTCTCCAGACACACTTCCTTGCAACGCTTCGTGAAAAGTACCGTCTCCACCCACCACAATCAAGCACTTGTGGGGATTTTTCGTAGCGATGACCTCCGCATGGTCCTTGCCTTTGGTAAAGACAACTTCCGCTCCAGGAAACAGTTCCATAGCCCGTTCACTCAATTTGCTCCATACCTTAGCAGCTCGTTTTCCCCCTGCATTTGGATTTACAATAAACAGTATATCCATTATCCCTGGTAGCCATAGCCCCTGCGGAAGGCCCTAAGATTCAAATCTAGAAACTTCTGAGGCACTGTGCTCTCAAGCGCTTCTTCCCATATAGCCATATCGTGACCAAGATTCTTGGCGAGAGCACCCAGTAGCACTACATTGGTGGCTTTCTGGTTGCCTTCTTCCCGGGCCATATCTATAGCAGGAACCTCGATGAGTTCCTCACCAACAAAAGCAGCTTCGATATCCTGGGGATAATCGACTGCCCCCATAATAACTGGCATCGGGTCAATTTCTTGATCATTGACCACCATTTTGCCACCTTTTTTCAAAAACTTAGCCCATCTGAGCGCCTCTAGTTTTTCAAAGCCAATGATGATGTCCGCGGTGCCCTCAGCAATTACGGGTGCATAAACTTTATCACCATAACGCACTTGAGTTACTACGGAACCGCCTCTTTGACTCATTCCATGAATTTCAGAAACCTTTACATCCGCAGCAATTCTTTGAGCCACAAAAGCCAAGATTCTCGACGCCAAAATGGTACCCTGTCCACCTACACCAACAATCAAAATATTTACCGTTTTATTACTCATTGTCATTCACCTCACTGATGGCACCAAATGGACATACGTCAACACACACACCGCATCCGTTGCAAAGCGAAATGTCGATGGTTGGCTTATCTCCTTTGAAAACAATGGCTGGGCAACCCAGCTTAGCACACAGGCCACACGCTCTGCATACGTCCTGGTCAACATTCACTACGTTGCCAGATGGTGCACAACCTTTTAGCAGAACACAAGGCCGTCTAAAGACGATTACAGAAGTTTCTGCAGCCGAAGTTTCTTCTTTAAGTGCCTGTTCTGTTGCTTTCAAATCATAGGGATCAACCACACGAACCCGTTTAATGCCCATAGCCTCAGCAACTTTCACTACGTCAATTTGACTACCATCACCCTGGCTCAAGGTCTTTCCTGTAGTCGGATTATCTTGGTGCCCTGTCATGGCTGTTGTGGAATTATCCAAAATTAAGATGGTGGAAGTACCACCGTTATACACTACATCAGCCAGTCCCGTCATACCAGAATGCATAAAGGTAGAATCACCAATTACGGCTACGGTATCTTTAACAAAGTCCCGGCCTCGTGCGAGTTCCATACCATGAGACACTGGAATTGACCCGCCCATGCAAACGCAAGTATCCATCGCGGAAAGTGGGGGAGCTGCACCTAAGGTATAACAGCCTATATCCCCAGTTACTCTGAGTTTCAGTTTGTTGATTATGAAATAAATACCACGATGAGGACAACCCGGGCAAAGTACCGGAGGCCTTACCGGGATACCTTCACGACCAGCTAGGGCCGCTTTTTCTCTGGGTATATTCAACTTTTCAGCAATCAGTTCCGGACTGAACTCGCCAACACGTGGAAATAGATCTTTGCCAATAACGGAAAGTCCCCAAGCCTTCAGCTGATCTTCCACCACGGGTTCTAATTCTTCAATCACATAGCATGTTTCAACCTGATTTACAAAACTACTAATCATCTTCTTAGGTAGTGGATAACTAAAGCCCAACTTAAGTACGCTAGCCTCGGGCATAACTTCCTTAACATACTGGTAAACAGCACCCGAAGCGATGATACCTACTTTTTTGTCGCCCCATTCAATCCGGTTCATGCTGGTTGTTTCTGCATACTCAGCCAGTTTCTCTCTTCTGGCTTCTACTACAACATGTCGCAGCTTACCGTGTGCCGGCAACATGACATTCTTTTTAGCATCCTTAACGTAGTCCTTTAAGGGAATATCCAGTCTTTCCTTCTGTTCTACCAAGGATTGTGAATGTGCAATTCGAGTAGTTTCACGGAACAAAACCGGTGTGTCGAATTTCTCAGAAATCTCATACGCTTCCTTAATAAAGTCAATCACTTCTTGGCTATCCGACGGTTCGATTAGAGGAATTTGAGCAAAACGAGCAAATATGCGGTTATCTTGCTCATTTTGGGAGCTGTGCATTCCAGGGTCATCGGCTGTAACCAAGACTAATCCACCATTCACCCCCATATACGTAAAGGTCATCAAGGGATCGGCTGCTACATTGACACCCACATGCTTCATCGCTACTAGCGTTCTAGCACCTGCTATTGAAGCCCCGATTCCGACTTCCATCGCAACCTTCTCATTGGGTGACCATTGAGAGCGAATTTCATCATACTTGGCTACATTTTCAAGAATTTCCGTGCTGGGTGTTCCCGGATAGGCCACACCTACCCGAACGCCAGCTTCATAGGCTCCTCTTGCGATGGCCTCGTTACCTGTCATCAATGTTTTCATATTTCTTCTCCTTATTTTCTATCTCTCTTATCTACAATTCTCTTTGCTTTTCCTACAAAGCGTTCCAATGATCTGGGTTCTAGCAATTTCACCTTGGCCTTAATACCCAATATAGTCTTTAATCTGTGTGCTAGGTCGCATTCGATATCCTCCAGCACCTTATAATCATCGCTAAAAGCATGTTCGACCATTTCTACCTGCACTTCCAAGGCATCCATATATCCTTGGGTTGTCACGACCAGTTGATACTGAGGCGCCACACCTTTAGTAGATACGATAACACTCTCAATCTGACTAGGAAACACATTGACACCACGAATAATGAGCATATCATCCGTGCGTCCTCGAACCTTGCTCATGCGGGCAGTCGTTCTACCACAAGCACATGGCTCTTTGGTAATCGTCGCTAAATCCATCGTACGATATCTAAGCAAGGGCAAAGCCTGCTTGGTAATAGCCGTAAATACCAGCTCTCCCACTTCACCATCTGGCAGCACTTCTCCGGTGTCCGGATCGATTACCTCCGCAATAAAATGGTCTTCATTGATATGCATACCATTTTTCTGCATGCATTCGCCAGAAACTCCTGGACCGATTAGTTCACTCATTCCGTAGTTGTCTGTGGCTTCGACATTCCAACGTTTTTCAATTTCGACACGCATCGCATCAGTCCAACCTTCTGAACCGAATAAGCCCCATTTAAGCTTCAAGTCTTCTCTTGGGTCGATTCCCATCTTTTCTGCAACTTCCAACATATAGAGTGCATAGGAGGGAGTACAGATAAGACCAGTCGCTTCAAAATCATGCATCAGCATAATCTGTTTTTCAGTATTTCCCGATGAGGTTGGTACTACCGTTGCCCCTATTTTCTCTAATCCATAATGCATACCGAAGGCTCCAGTGAAAAGACCATACCCAAAGGCTACCTGAACCGTAGATTCTGCTGTTACGCCTCCTGCACTTAGGACTCGAGCTGTCAATTCACTCCAGGTTTCTAGGTCTTGAGCTGTATAGCCTACCACGGTAGGTTTGCCCGTAGTACCAGAGGATGCATGAACACGCACCAACTCTTTTTTCGGTACTGCGAATAAACCAAACGGATAGTTATCTCGTAAATCCGCTTTATAGGTCATGGGAAGATTACGCACATCAGCCAAGGATTTCACATCGCCCGGCAAAAAGCCAATCTCATCCAGTTTATTTTTATAAAATGGCACATGATCGTAAACATGCTGCACCGTACTTTTAAGACGGGCTAATTGCAGTGCTTCCAGTTCTTCCCTATCCATGGTTTCATATTTCTTGTTCCAAATCATATCCTTTTTCCTCTTCATCTTTATAAATTTTATCCAAATATTCTGTTGGCAACGGCCAGCTGAAATAGCTTACCACCGGTACGACCAACAAAGGTAATACTATAGCCGCTGCGCCAATGGTAGGAATAAGCGGTGACTTGGTACCAACCAACAGTGCACCTATGCACATAATGCCAAGTCCCGTCAAAAGACCTGCCCAAGCACCCGCTCGGGTAGTCCTACGATTGAAGAGTCCATATATATACGGGGCTAAAAACGACCCCGCCATGGCCCCCCAAGAAATACTCATAAGATTAACGATGGCTGTCGGGTAAAGTGCAATGAGTACCGAGCATGCAATGAACACGACACAGAGCACCCGCATCAATAAGACCACTTTTCTTTTTTCAATCTCCTTGAAAAAGGTTTGCTCCACTAGATCAATTGCAATAGCAGAACTAGCTACCAACACGAGGGCCGCTAGTGTCGACATGGAAGCAGCAAGCACCAAGAGAAGTAGTAACACTACGCCCCACTCGGGCATGGCCGCCACCAACATTTTGGGCATCACCATATCAAAGTTTACTGCCCCATCAATAATCGGCAGGGTGTTATCTAAAAATAGTCTTCCAAAAGCACCTGTAAAATAGGCTCCAAAAGCAATTACACCAGCAAAAATGGTGGACACAACCGTAGCCGGCAAGACTGCTTTTTCATCCCGAATGGAATAAAACTTTTGGGTCATCTGAGGCAATCCCCATACACCGAGTGATGTCAAAATAACCAGTGAGGCCAAGGAAATTATTCCTGGAGGTCCCACGGTTGCAGTAAGTTGAGGATCAATCTCGCTTAGTTTGGCTATACCAACAGAAAAACTACCACCGAGCTGCGTTGAGTGGCCCACATAAAAAAGGAGCACAAACACGCCAAAGATCATCACGATGCCCTGAACTAAATCGGTCAAGGTCAAAGCAAAGTAACCGCCCAAGGTTAGATAGACTGCGGTCAGAACAGCAATAAACAATAGAGCATAAATAAATGGAATATTGAATACTTGCTCAAATAGATAGGACAAGCCCATATAAACAGATGCCGAATACGGCACCATAAATACAAATATAATAATGGCGGAAACCACCTTCATTTTAGGTGCATTATAGCGTTTCTCCAAAAAAACCGGCATAGTCAAAGCACCAATCCTGTTGGTTATGGTTCTCGTAGGTTTAGCCAATACTGTCCAAGCCAGCATTGTACCCACTACCGCATTGCCCAAGACAACCCAAAGTCCGGACAAACCAAAACCCCAGCCAATCTTGCCTGCGTAACCTATGAAAATTACAGCGCTGAAGTAGGAGGTGCCATAAGCAAAAGCCGATAGCCATGGCCCTATGGTCCTGCCGCCTAAAAAGAAATCATCTACGTCCTTCGTTTTCTTAGATGAGTAGTAGGCGATGGTAATCAAGAGCAAGACGTATGCCCCAACGACAAAAATTTTCATATGATATCCTCCAAAATACGTAGTAATGTTTGACCCATTTCTAAATTCTATCAAATATAGAGGGAATATCAAGTGAAAGCAACAAAACAGGCGGACCAAGACCCGCCTGTTTCATCCTACCAACTTACACTAGTTCAGCACCCAATACCGATTCCATCTGTGTAAGAGCAAATTCATGTGCCGCCTCATCAAACGAAGCTACACCTTCACGGTATACCACCGTCCGGATATCCCTATTCCTCAGTTCCTCAACTGTATATAGCACACAGATATTAGTACAAACACCTACTACATGAACCGTAAGGTCTTTTCCTTTTCTCAAGCTGTCCAGTATATCCTCTAGTTGTGTGCCATAGAAAGCACTGTAGCGTTTTTTATGAATCAGGCGGTCACCCTCTTCCATTAGTCCCGCCAAAACCTTTGCTCCCTTTGTACCTTTAACACAATGAGGTGGGAACATGTCAAACTCCTTGTCATCCGGTTCATGGCTATCTGCCACAAAAAGCACCGGTGCCCCCTTGGTTCTAAACTGAGCAATCTTATCTCTAACAAAGGGAACCATCTTTTGAGAGGCCGGCCCACAATAGAGAGCGCCATCCTCCTTAATGAAATCATTCAGCATATCGATTACCAGAAGTATCTCCATTTATCGTTTCCACTCCTTCCCCAAATGTTGCATCAGTAGCAAATATCCTTTAGCACCACGATATAGATTTTCCACATCAATGTATTCATCCACCGTATGTGCCTGAACTTCATTTCCAGGACCATATCCCAGAGTAGGAATATTTTTAGCCCCAGCACTCGCACTACCATTGGTACAAAAATCATAGGTCCCTAGTCCCTCGAGTAATCCGTCTTTCGATAACAAACTGCAGGCCGCCTCCTTCCAAGGCTCTTCCTTGTCGTAGTTCCAGGCAGGTGCAAATCGCACCCCACCCAATTCTCGTCCGGTCCACGTCAAAACGTCGTTGGGCCTAATGGATAATTCGTATTTCACCTCATCCTTATGGTGTGAAAGAAGTTCTTCTATTTGTGCTAGTACCTGTTCTTGGGTCTCACCTGGCAAGAGTCTTCTGTCAAAGGTCACCTCACAAAGCTCTGGCACCACAGACGCTCCTGGATAGGGGCTAGAGATAATATCTGTTAGTTCTAGTATCGCCTCTCCTAACACGGGATGACGATTGGGTACATAGGCCTCCATACTCTTTAGGAGTAACATCATTTTCTTAACTGCGTTGATTCCAATTTGAGGACTAGCGCTGTGTGCCCGTTTGCCCATGGTTTTTAGTGAAATCTCCGCCCTGCCTCTTTGACCAGTATTGACGCGAAGTCCTGTCGATTCCCCAATAACCACTAGGTCAGGATGAATTGTTGCCAATACACCCATAAGTGAAATGCCCTCGGCTACTTCCTCATCCACAGTACCACTTACCGTAACGCTACCCCGCAGTTTTTCTCTGTCAATGCAGCCAGCCGCATACACCATGGCGCCAAGGGCACCTTTCATGTCTGAAGTTCCCCGTCCATATAGACGCCCGTTTCGAATCTCTCCTGCAAAAGGGTCTAGTTGCCAGTCTGATGGATTGCCGATCTCTACTGTATCTAAATGCCCATCAAAAAGAAGTGAGGGTCCAGCATGGTTACCATGAATTGTTCCCATTAGGTTTCCCATTTCATCAATTTTCACTTCATCAAAGCCCTGTTTTTTCATATACTTTTCAAGAAAGTCTACCAGTTTTTCTTCATTCCCGGTATAGCTGGGAATGCGAATCATCCCCTGAACCAATTCCAGTAATTCTGCCTTATCTACAGCATACACCTTATTCATTTTTCCTCCTATTTAGCTTGTAAAATCATTCCTATTCTTTGAGACATAGATGGCAGCCATAGAATCTGTATCAGGATTCCAGGCAGACCCATAACGAAAATAAGACCAACAATTCCCATCAAGTCAAATGTAAACCCCAACAGCTGCGCCATAATCCAGGTTCCGCCTATTCGGGCCGCTCTAGATAGAAGCATGGCGAAGATAAGTCCTAGTCTGCTTGAACCCATGCGCTGTCTTAATAGCGCTAAACTAACACCCAGTACCGATAGTTCAATCACCATCAAATAATTCAGTGGAAATATCGGCATACCTGTTAAGACAGAAGATGCAAGGGGTGTAATAATACCTAAGGCTAGGCACCAGCCCGGCGGAAGCAAATAACCTGCCAAAACCATGCCGATATGCATGGGTAGAAAAACCGCACCCCAGTTACCCAAGACATGGAAAAGCCACGGCAGAATAAGACCCATTGCTAAAAGTAGCGCAGAAAAAGTGATATTCCGACCCAACTTATTCATGCGCATCACCACGCAATTTTTTTAGGGTAGTCTGAATTAGCATGAGCGCTTCATTCGGCTCATTTGTAGAACGTACGGCATATTCAAGCGGGCAAGGACCATTTTTCTCACGGTTAATAATTCCATCCACTAGATGATCATATTGTAGGAAAATACCAGCATCACTAAGCACAGTTTTAGCCTGAGCGCTTACGGTCAGGCCATACACTGCTTCCACGCCAAGTAGTACAAACAATAGTGCAGCAGCCTTGCCTACTACCTTATCGGCAATAACCCCCCCACAAAGTTCTACCTTGTTTGTAACTAATTCTAGTCCTGGGGCTACCCCTTTCTTGCTCGAAGAGTAGATTTTCCCCACACTGTCTATCGCCACAAAACTAAGGTTCTCATCAATCAAACTATTCTTGGCCCTCAACAGGGCATTTTGTATGTCCATAAAATTAGTATACTCTATCAGGATAACAATTCAACCATGGCAATGAACTATCCCAACACCTCCTCCTCTGCTATACTTATATAAGAAACATTTCATGTGAAAGAAGGAACCCGATGAAGAAAAGTAAAGAAAATAATAAGAAGGCACAAGGCATTCAAGTTGCCATCGTTTACTTCAGCCCCAGTGGTTCCGCTAAAAAAGTAGCGGAAGCATACCAAAAAGAATTCCACACACTTGGCTCAAAATGCCAAATGTTGCCACTCGCCCGGAGCAAAGAAGTTTTCGATAAGAATGATGCTTCTGCCTTTTGGAAACAACTTGAGCCTTGCGATTTATTGTTGGTCGGTGGCCCCATATACATCAAGCACATGCAATATCACCTCTTGGACCTTATTTATGAGGCCCCCTTCGCCAATACAAACGGGATTAAAAACTATGCTGCTGTTTTTTCCACCTTTGGCAAAGTTTCTAGTGGTGTAGGGCTAGCCGAAACAGCTCGAATTTTATCTAGGAAAGGATATAGTGTGATTAGTGGACTAGACGTTGATAGTCTGCATAGCGCTACCCGTTTACTAGCTGAGCCTGTAAGTCAGGGACTTCCTGGAGCAGAACTTGATGCCTGGATTAAGACTTCCGTAAAAAGCATGCTCGATACCGTCCAAAAACGCAAAAAAGGCAGTTTAGACCTTATCCTCAGCCAAAGCTATGATGATTTTCCAGAGTTAAAAGATGAAAAATCCGTTTTAGCAAGCTATCCCACGGTAACCTTTGATGAGACTAAATGCATCGCGTGCGGACGTTGCGTCAAATCCTGTCCCACACTAGACCTGACATTGGATGCCAGCATTCCAACACACCGAGAAGAATCCCATTGCATCCACTGCACCAACTGTCTAGTTGTTTGCCCTGAAGACGCTGTAATCTTGCCCTTAGAAAATCGCAGCAAACTAGTTTTAGGTCTATTAAAAAAACAACGACTGGAACCCTCAAGTCCCAGTCGAACAAAGCTATATCTATTAGGTTAGTTACTCAGCCACCGTGATGCGAGCCAGCGCTTTTCTTAGTGCTGCCTCCATCTTAAGGTGTTCTTCTTCACTCAAGTTTTTCCGCAAATTTCCAACCGCTTTTTCTTTTGCCTTTCTGGCCCTTGCTACATCAATATCTTCTCTTGACTCAGCTGTATCCACCAGAACAGAAACCTTGTTTTCAAAGATCTCCAAAAATCCACCACCGACCGCTACCTTAGTCATCTTTTCATTAAGCCTGTAGCGCAGAACACCAATATCTATACACGCAATCATCGGGGCATGTCCCGCTAGTATGCCGAAATCCCCCTCAATGCCTGGCGCTCGAACTGCATCGACTTCTTTTCTAAGAAATAGTTTGTCTGCTGATACGATTTCCAACAGCAACTTATCCATGGTTCTCACTCTCCATTAGCTTGGCCTTGGCTTCTGCCTCTTGGATGTTCCCTACCATATAAAATGCATCCTCAGGCAGGTGGTCCCAGGTCCCTTCTAGGATTTCTGCAAACCCCTTAACGGTTTCTTCTAGGGGCACGTAGCACCCTTTGATACCTGTAAAGGTCTCCGCCACATGAAACGGTTGGGAGAGGAATTTCTGAATTCTTCTAGCCCGCTTAACCAAGACCTTGTCATCATCGCTCAACTCATCCATACCCAAAATTGCAATGATGTCTTGAAGGTCCTTATAGTGCTGCAACATTTCTTGAACTCTTCTAGCAATCTTATAGTGTTCTTCCCCCACAACACCAGGGTCTAGTTTCCTTGAGGTAGATTCTAGAGGATCTACCGCAGGATAGATACCCTGTTCAACAATCTGACGCGAAAGTACCGTCGTCGCATCCAAATGGGCAAAGGTTGTGGCTGTCGCAGGGTCTGTCATATCATCTGCAGGCACATATACCGCTTGCACTGAAGTAATCGATCCCTTATCTGTGGAAACGATGCGCTCTTGCAATTCGCCCATCTCGGTAGCCAAGGTTGGTTGATACCCTACCGCCGAGGGCATCCGGCCTAGCAAAGCAGACACCTCAGAGCCAGCTTGGGTAAAGCGAAAGATATTATCGATAAAGAGCAACAAGTCTTGAGACATATGGTCTCTAAAATACTCAGCCATAGTCAATCCGGTCAACCCCACCCTCATCCGGGCACCAGGGGGTTCATTCATTTGGCCAAAAACCAGTGCCGTCTTATCGATAACACCAGAATCATTCATCTCTCTCCAGAGGTCGTTGCCTTCTCTGCTACGCTCGCCCACTCCAGCAAAAACAGAATACCCACCGTGTACAGCAGCTACGTTATGAATCAGTTCCTGGATCAATACCGTTTTACCAACACCGGCACCACCAAAAAGACCAATCTTACCACCCTTCGCATAGGGTGCCAACAAATCAATCACTTTGATGCCCGTCTCTAAGACTTCTTTGGATGGTCGGATATTCTTGAATTCTGGTGGTTGTCTATGAATGGGCAACATAATTTTCGATAGGGATGGTCCTAATTCGTCAATGGGTTCACCTAGTACATTGAACATCCGTCCTAGATTCTTTTCCCCTACGGGTACCGTGATGGGCGCGCCACTGTCTACAGCAATCATGCCCCGCACCAAGCCTTCTGTTGCTGTCAGTGAAACACAACGCACCATGTTGTTTCCCAATTCTTCCATGACTTCCATCGTTGCAGATACCTGAGCTGGATATTCCTCCTCTTGGTATTCACTTTTCACGGTAATGGCATTGTAGATATTGGGAATCTTATCTTCAAATTGCACATCCACAACGGGTCCAATGATGGCAATAATTTTTCCTTTATTCATCTAATATTCATGCAGGACACACCAGGTGGAGGTGAGAAAGGAGTACTCTACACTCCTTAACCCTGCTTCCCCTTTCTTAAAAGAATCTATCACTACAACCGTATTGGACTAGCCAATTATCTTTACTGCCGCTGCCTCAAATAAAATCGATACCAAAATCTTGATCCATTTAGGATCAGTCCAGAAAATAAGATTACAACTGCAACCAATCGGTCATGAATCGTTCGCGATGAAGAAAACCTTCTTCCTTTCGCAAAAGAGTATACATACCCTCCTTAGTATGTTAGATATCTGAAGTACACAATGAGCTAAAAAATAACGGTAATACAACTATTCGGAATGGAGCTTTGTTCATCGTTGTTTTTTTTGGGCTTCCACGCCGCCTACCAGTTCTGCCAATTCATTGGTAATTTGCTCCTGCCTAGCCCGGTTAAGGTTGAGCTTAAGGTCATGGATTATATCATCCGCACTCTGGGTTGCTCCTTCCATAGCAGCCATACGAGCCGCATGCTCGCTAGCTCTTGCTTCTAGCATAGCTCGAAAGGTTTCTGTTTCCATATATTTTGGAAGGATTTTTTGCACCACACGTTTAGATTCAGGTTCGAAAATATACTCTACATCCTTATGTAGGTTGGAGTCGACCGGAATGGGTAGAATCTGGTCAAATATGGGGTCTTGGGTCACAGCAGAAACAAAGCGGTTATACACCAGATTGACCTCTTTGTAACCTTCATCTACAACCAAATGGCCCAAAGCATCTGCCAAGATCCGAGCGTCCTGGTAGCTGGGTTTCTCTTCATAAAGAAAACCAACCAATTCCCTAGCCTGAGGATATTCCTTGAAATACTCTCTGCTCTTCTTACCCAAGGGAAAAAGCACAATTTCTTCTTGGCTCCGTTCAGATAGCACCTGGTCCATAGCCTTGTTCAAGTTAATGTTATAGCCGCCACATAAACCACGCTCCGAAGAAAACAACACATAGGCCACTTTGCCTTCTTTTCTGTGCTCCAACAAAGGATGATCATAATGATTCTCATCTTGATATAAATGAGCAGCAATCAGCTTTATCTTATCAGCATATGGCCTGGCCTCAAGCACTTGTTGCTGGGCTTTCGCCAGTTTCGCTGCGGAAATCATACGCATCGCGCGCGTGATTTTCTGGGTATTCTCAATGCTTTTGATGCGGGAACGAATATCCCGGATACTCTTCATATCTTACCCTTTCTCGGCTGTGTGCAATACCCTTTGGAAGTTCAAAATGGTTTCATCCAACCGCTTTAAATCATGCGCCAACAATTTATCACCATCCGCAATCTTATTGAGCAAAGCTTGCAAACTAGTGTGCAAATACTTAATAAGTTTTTGCTCTGCAGCATGAATATCTTCCAATTCTACATCGTCATAAAATCCGATGCCCAAGGCCCTTAAGCTTACAACTTGATCCGCAGCGGCCATGGTATGGTACATCGGTTGCTTCAAAATCTCCACAATACGGCTACCCCGATCTAGTTTCTGCTTGGTAGCCTTATCCAAATCAGAACTAAACTGAGAAAATGCTGCTAGTTCTCGGTACTGGGCCAAATCTAAACGAAGAGTTCCAGACACCTGTTTCATGGCAGCAAGCTGAGCTGCACCACCTACACGAGAAACCGAAATCCCAGGGTTGATGGCCGGCCTCACACCAGAATGGAATAAATCAGCTTCCAAGAATATTTGTCCATCTGTGATAGAGATAATATTCGTTGGGATATAGGCTGATACGTCTCCAGCTTGGGTCTCAACAATGGGCAGTGCCGTTATTGAGCCTCCCCCTAAACTGTCACTCAACCTAGCAGAACGTTCTAAGAGCCTTGAATGCAAATAAAATACATCCCCAGGAAACGCTTCACGGCCTGGTGGTCTTCTAAGTAATAGCGATAATTCTCTATATGCTGCTGCATGTTTACTAAGATCATCATAGATAATCAGTACATCCTTGCCTCGCTCCATAAAATACTCTGCAATTGCGCACCCAGCATACGGTGCTAGGTAGAGCATCGGTGCCGGTTCGCTGGCACAGGCAGATACTACTATGGTATTCTCCATCGCTCCTTTGGCAGCCAAGTCATCGATCACGCCCACAACCGAAGAAGCTTTTTTGCCAATAGCCACATAAATCGAAATTACACCTGTATCTTTTTGGTTGATAATCGTATCTACTGCAATCGCGGTTTTCCCCGTTTGGCGGTCTCCAATAATCAGCTCACGCTGCCCTTTGCCGATGGGAACCAAAGAATCTATCGCTTTTAGTCCCGTCTGCATGGGCTCGCTTACTGGCTGTCTACTTAAAATGGCCGGAGCAGGTCTTTCGACTAGGCCATATCCATCATGTTCAAGAGCGCCTTTTCCATCAATAGGATCACCAATTGCATTTACAACCCGTCCGAGCAAACCTTCACCTACAGGAACGTCTACCACCCGATTGGTTTTGGTTACAATATCCCCCTCTTTGATGTTTGTATAAGGGCCTAGGATTATGGCGCCCACATTGTCTTCTTCCAAATTCTGGACCATACCCATTGTGCCATCGGGAAATTCTATTACTTCCCCGGCCATGGCTTTATCCAATCCATAAATGATGGCGATACCATCACCGACTTGAACCACATGGCCTACTTCAGCGGTTTCGATTTTGAAATCGAAATCAGATATTTTGTCCATCAGTATGGAGGTAATCTCGTCCGGTCGTAAGTACATCTATTTCACCTCATTAGGCGGTTTGCCAATCTATCTGTCGTTCTCCGCCCTCATCTTCTTCTCTAATTTCTGCAATTTATAGGATATGGAGTCATTGATAACTCTATCCCCAAAACTCAAGATGGAGCCACCAATCAGGGAAGGATCCTGTTTAGACCGTAGAGCTACCTCACGTCCTGTTACTTCCTCTAATTTTTTCTCCAACGAAGCAATATTTTCTTCTGTCAAAGGTACAGCAGTAATAATCTTAGCCTCTACAATATTATGATGTTTGCGGTATAAGCGCTGAAATTCTGCTCCCATAGAAATTAAGTATTCCTCACGGTAATTTTCAATCACCACAGTCAGAAAAGTCATCGTTGTGTAATGAATGATTCCGTCAAAGAAATTCTTGAACAATTTCTTTTTATTCACAGAATAAATCTTCTTATCCTCGTACACCTTGCGAATCCTAGGAAAATCTTTAAACACATGGACCACTACATCCAAGTCCTTCATAATCTCTTCCAGGTTACCTTTGGTTAAGCCCATTTGAAACAGGGCATTGGCATAGCGCCGGGCCACGGCTCCCGCTGACATTATAGTTTACCCGCTTCCTTCAGCAGATTTTGAATCAGTTCCTGGTGCTCTGCAGGATTAATCTCCTTCTGAAGTACCTTTTTGGCGGCCTCTATGGCAAGCTTGGTAACTGCATTTTGAACCTCACGCTCCGCTCTTTGGCGTTCCGCTGCGATTTCTCCTTCAGCCTTTGCGATGATTACATTGGCCTTCACTTTGGCTTCATCAATAATCTGGCGTTTCATATCCTCACCGACGTCATTGGCCTTATTCACCAAATTCTTGGCTTGGTAGCGAGCATTACTTAACTCCTCGCTATATCTGACTTCATTCAGTCTAGCGTGCAGATTCGCCTGAGCAGCCTGTTCTAGTTGCTCATTAATATGCCTTTGTCTTTCTTCTAGCATCCTTCCCACAGGTTTATAGAAAAGTTTGTACAACACAAACAATACAATCAACACATTGATTGTCATTAAAAAAAACGTCATGGGATGGAAGTGCAAAGCTTCAAATATCTGACTCATAGCTGACCTTCCCTATCTACAGGTTAATCTATTACAGCAACGTCCAGAGCAGGATGGATACGACCAGCCCAAACAGTGTCAAGGCTTCAATAAAGGCCAATGACAGAAGCAATGTGGTACGAATATCCCCTGCTGATTCCGGTTGCCTTGCTATCGCTTCCATTGCTGAACTTGCAACTTTTCCTTGTGCTGTGGCCGAACCAAATGCTGCTATAGCAAATGTAAGACCAGCGGCGAGTGCGCCTAAATTTTCCATTTCTTCCTCCTTGTAATTCTAGTGGTCTCCTAAGATTCCAGCGATATATAGTGCAGTAAGTAGCGAAAAAACATATGCCTGAATGCTACCCATCAAAACGCCCATCAGTTGGATAGGCACAGGTAACAGTAATGGTACCAAAATAAACAATATGAGAACGACCATTTCCTCGCCAAACATATTGCCGAATAAACGTAAACCCAGTGAAAAGGGTTTAACCAATTCCTCAATGATGTTCATTGGAAGCATCGCGGGTGTAGGTGATATATAATGTTTTAGATACTTTTTTAACCCTTTTTGTTGGATACCAATAGCTTGTACGCCAAGAATCGCCACTAATCCCAATGCCACCGTCGCACTAAGGTCGATCGTAGCGGGTGTCAATTCAGGAATAAACCAAGATAAATTCATAAACAAGATTAGCAAAAACATGGTCCCACTGAGGAAAACAAACTTTCTTCCCTTTTTACCAACCAACTCATCCAACATACCATAAAGAAAAACTAGTATTAGTTCAGCAAGCAGTTGTCTTTTTGTTTCAGGAACAGGTTTTAAATTCCTAGTGATGATAAAAATAAAGAGAAATAAAATGGCCATTGCAACCCAAGCCGATATTACCGTAGAAGTAACCTCTACCGGCCCTACCGTAAACACCACATGTGGTGTCATCTCTTCAACTACTTTCCCTAATTCAGCGATCCTCTTTTCCATGACGAGGTCCTTTCTTGAGGCTGACGATGCCGTTTGCTAAGATGCCCACGAAAAGTCCCGTAGCCGCCCCCAGCATATGGGCCGTATCTGTCCGGCTCATGGCTATTAGAACTAGAGCATATATGAAAAGCTTGAGCACTTGGACAATCAAAATCCAAGCCAACTTTTTCCCGGATTCTTGTGAATCCTCTTTCTTCACCTGCTTCTGCCAAACAATCATCCACTGAAACAGAAAGAAGGGTACGGATACCGTGATGCCAATGGCAAACCCAATTGCAGCTCCCATATTAATCATCCTTTCTGCGTAAGCTATCAAAATATAATATTTCCTTTACCACCGTGTAGAGGCCAAGAATAATGCTCAACAAAAGACCCAGAATCAAAAATATGGGTTCAGTCCCTAAACGCCCATCAACATAAATACCCACACGGTACCCAAGATACATGGATACGAGCATGGTACCAGCATATGAGGTGGATAAAACCACACCTGTACTAGCTCTCCTTACTCTTTTCATGGATAAGATTCACGATCCTTTCAGCTGCACTTCCATCGCCATACGGATTGGCAGCACTGCTCATCTTGTCGTATTGATCTTGTTTGGTCAATAATGTCTGAGTAACATTATACACTTGTTGGTATGAAGTACCAGCCAAAAGTACAGTGCCAGCCAAAAGTGCCTCTGGCCTTTCTGTGGTGTCCCTCAAAACGACAACTGGTTTACCCAGTGCCGGTGCTTCTTCTTGGATTCCCCCTGAATCTGTAAGAATAATATAGGCATGTTTCATTAGGGATACGAACGGTAGATATTCTTGTGGTTCTATCAGAAATACGTTATCACGACTTCCCAATTCTGCATTTACTTGCTCGCGCACCTTTGGATTTAAGTGCATGGGAAAAACCACTTGGACAGAATCTGCATAATTTTTTGCTATATCTGCAATAGCTCTAAAAATTTCTGTCATCCGGTCGCCCAAGTTTTCTCGCCTATGGCTGGTCACTAAAATCGTCTTCTTCGTCTGGTCCAGCGCAGATAGACCCTCAATACTTGTCACATCCAGGCTTTTTTCAGCCACAGAAAGCAGTGCATCGATTACCGTATTCCCAGTTACATAAATCTTCTCCTCTGCCACATTTTCCTTAAGTAAATTTTCTTTGGCCATAACAGTCGGAGCAAAATGGTAATCTGTCATCACCCCAGTCAGGGTCCGGTTTACTTCCTCCGGAAAGGGAGAATATTTATTGTATGTCCTAAGTCCCGCTTCCACATGCCCTACCGGGATCTGTTGATAGAAGGCAGCAAGCGCTCCACAGAACGTGGTCGTCGTATCACCATGAACTAAAACCAAATCAGGTCGGTCCACTGCAAAAATATCTCCTAGACCAGTCAAAGCCCTTGCCGTAATTTGATTCAGTGTCTGGTTCTTCTGCATGATATCCAGATCGTAATCCGGAACAATACCAAATAATTGTAGTACCTGGTCTAGCATCTCACGATGCTGTGCCGTCACGATGACCTGTGTTTCAAAGAACGGATGGTCCTTTAAAGCCTTCACGACTGGTGCCATTTTGATGGCTTCCGGCCTAGTGCCGAATATGCAAGCTACTTTCATTTCTACTCCTTCATTGTCCACTATCGTTTTGTTCTCATTTGCTAGGTCTTTCCACACCAAAATCAAGTCAGATCGTATCTCTGCCCTCAACCCCATTATATGTATATTACCACCGCAAACAATCCACGTCACTTTTCAGACACGTTTTATCCTGTATTTTTAATATTCTAGGTGTTTTTCATAACAATCCAGCCTAGCACCAAATTGTACAAAAACGATGTATGACATTCGCCCCTGTCAATCATTTTTCTCTATTTTTCAGCTTCTGCCTTAATATATCCTTTGCGGACCAGTTTGGCGATATGTTCTTCTACTTCCTTATCGATATTAATATCAAACTCTTGTTCCAGCACAAACATCATCGATACGGCAGTCTGCGCTACATCCAACAGTTCTTTGGACATCATATCCACCGTTTCTTGTTTGCTGTAACAAGCCTTTTCTCCATTCATGCAACGAAACTTGCCTATAGCTTGAGCCAGTTCCCCCGCTTCCTCCATCAACTTCAATGCCGTAGATTCCAGCGTAGGAGAAAGATTGTTAAGTCTAGGTAGGGATATTGTCTTTAACTCCATGGTGCTCCTTCCTTTGCAAATTACTCTTCAGGATTCAAGCAAACAACTTCAATCCAGTCCGCCTGGGAAAAGAAATCTACTTCCGTGGGATAGGGATTGGCATATACGACCCGTTCTATACCCGATGCAATGATAAGCTTGGTACATTCCATACACGGCTGTGCCGTAATATATATGGTTGCTCCAGCACGTTCTTCCGGAGAGCATTCCATGAGTGCATTCACTTCTGCATGGATAGTACGTTTGCAGTGACCGTCTATCATCAGGCAACCCACATCATCACAGTGTGGAAAATGTGGCGGGCTTCCATTATATCCAGTCCCCTTGATGCGCTTATCCTTAACGATGACTGCCCCCACCCTTAATCGAGGGCAGGTACTGCGCTCCTTGACCTGGTGCGCAATGTCCATAAAATATTCGTCCCAGCTTTTTCGCATGATGCATCTCCTTACTTTAATCGGTTCCAAACAGTCTGTCGCCTGCATCGCCCAATCCTGGTACAATGTATCCATGTTGATTTAAGCAATCGTCTAACGTACCCATAAAGATTTTTACATCCGGATGTTCGTCGTTGAGCTTCTTAACACCTTCTGGCGCTCCAATCAAACACATGAAACGAATCTTTTCAACACCACAGCTTTTCAGAAAAGTGATAGCCTGGCTAGCTGAGCCGCCCGTTGCCAACATCGGATCTACTAAGATGACTTCTCGCTCAGCAATATCCTTTGGAAGTTTAACGTAATACTCCATCGGTTTCAGTGTTTTTTCGTCCCTACATAGTCCAATATGGCCCACAGATGCATTGGGTATTAAGTTGAGCATACCATCAACCATACCCAGACCTGCACGTAGTATTGGCACGATTACTACGCCTTTTCCAGCCAACTTGAATCCTTGGCAAGTTGTCAGCGGTGTCGTGACACTATGTTCTTCCGTCTGCAAGTTCTGGGTGGCTTCGTAAGCCATCAGCATGGCTATTTCCCCAGCCAACTCCCGAAACTCCTTGGTCTTTGTGTTGATATCCCTCAGGTAAGTTATTTTGTGTTGTATTAATGGATGGTCCATGACCCTAAGATTTTTCACTACTTTTGATACTCCTTTTCTATATCACAGATTGCGTCAATACGGCGCTGGTGTCGGCCGCCATCAAAATTTGCATTTAACCAAGTTTCTACAATTTCCAATGCTAGACCTGGCCCGATTACCCGGCCACCCATTGACAACATGTTAGAATCATTATGATTTCTTGTGGCTTTTGCGCTAAATACATCATGGCATAGTGCACATCGTATACCTGGTACCTTATTGGCTGCAATTCCTATACCAATACCAGTACCACAAATAACGATACCTCTGTCAAAATTCCCGGCCGCAACTTCTTGCCCTACCTTCCGGCCATACTCGGGATAGTCAACCGACGCCTCGCTATTAGTACCAAAATCGGTATAGTCAAAACCTTTTTCTTTAAGGTAGCTGACGACAGTTTGTTTCAGTTCATATCCTCCATGGTCGGAGGCGATAGCAATTTTCATAGTTATCTCCTTTTATCTTTATTGCAAACGACGCCAGACGGCGTCAAGCAACGTATTCAATTGAATAAGGGTTACATGGTAGTCTGAAATCGTTCCTCCAAAAGGATCCGATACTTCTTTTATGTCATCTACCCCTGCGTATTCTCCCAGAGTATACAATCCAGGGTGTTTCCCAAAGTGCTCCAGTATCCAGTCCTTATGTTGTGAGGTCATGGTTAAAACCAATTGAGCCTGGTCCAGCAGTTCACGGTTTAAAAGCCTTGCTCTGTGTTCTTTTAGAGAAAGATTATGCTCATGACAGATTTGTGTCGCTAAAAGACTCGCTCTGCTACCAGGTTGGGCATAAATCCCCGCCGAACTGCACGTATGCTCCCCGCGTTGCATACCGAGTGCTTCAGCCATGGGACTACGGCAGGTGTTTCCGGTACATACAAATAGGATCTTCATTACTGGTTCTCCTCCAATGCATGAGCCGCTTTTTTCAATCGGTTCATAATTGTTCGCCCCATGTTCTCTTCCTTGAAAGATTCTACAAAAACCGTCCGTATACCTTCTTGATCCGCTTCCCGTAGATAAGCATACACATTTTTTCCCAGCATTTTATCCTGTTGCTGGGTTCCTAGTGAGAAAAAGGTCAATTTGAAATCTGTTTTTCTAGTCTCCAAAGATTCAAGCAATTCTTGAGAAGCCATCAAGGCCATCGGTGCTTCATACTGTTTGCTTCTGTAGGCCGTCTCCAAATGGTCTAATTGTTGTTCCCCTTCTCCCTCTAGCAGCACCACCATCGCATCTGGTGCATAATGGCGGTATTTCATACCAGGAGCCCTAGGAGCCTCCTCTTTTGCGGATTCTCCTCCGGCCACTATCATCGGTGCTATCTTACGGACTTCTTCTAGAGTCAATCCTCCCGGTCTAAGTAGACACGGTACCGCACCGCTCACATCGACAATGGTTGATTCCATGCCCACCTGGGAGCATCCTCCCATCAATACTGCTTCAATGTGACCATCCAAATCTTCTAATACGTGTTCTGCACTAGTTGGACTGGGGCGTCCAGAACGATTGGCACTGGGGGCTGCAATGGGCCGTCCAGTTCGTTCAATCAATTTAAGAGCCATGGGGTGGTCCGGCATACGAACCGCTACCGTCGGAAGAGATGCACTCACTTCACTCGGTACAGCATCACTTTTCTTAAATATTAAGGTTAAGGGACCTGGCCAAAAGGCAGCCATCAATTTTTCCGCTACCAAAGGAATTTCATCTACAATGCTCTCGAGCATCTCTCTATTACTGACATGTAATATCAGCGGGTTATCGGATGGTCTTCCCTTGGCGGAATAAATGTTCTTGACTGCCGTCTGATTTAGACCATCAGCACCTAGGCCATACACCGTTTCTGTGGGAAAAGCCACCAAGCCGCCGGCCAATAAAATCTCAGCCGCGACATCTATTTCGTCTTGATTCAATCTTCTAGTCTTCATTCCTGCCTCCTACCACCCTAGGATGACCAGCCATATCATATCTGACTAGCGTATGTACATATCCCGCATCCAAAAGTAAGTTTGTCACTGCCTCTGCCTGCGTATATCCAATTTCCATCAGCAGCAATCCTCCCTTTTTTAGATATGGTTTTGCTTTCCCTACAATAGAGCGATAGTACTCTAAGCCATCTAGACCACCATAAAGGGCCAACACTGGTTCCTGCTTTACTTCTTTTTGTAGCGTTTTCATCTCAGGTTCACTAATATAGGGCGGATTGCTGGCAATTAAGTCAAATGGTCCATCGTCATCCTTCAATGCATCGAATAAATCGCCTTGTCTAAAATAAACGTCTGCACCCAAGCGCCTGCTATTATCACAAGCGACTTTTAGTGCTTTTTCACTAATGTCACTTGCCAGTACGGATACCCCTCGTTCAAGGCTTATGGTCACAGCTACGATGCCACTGCCCGTACAAAGGTCCATAATCTGGGGATTTCGTATTTCTGAAAGCTCCTGCAGGCTCGTTTCCACCAACACAGCCGTATCATCCCTTGGAATCAGTACATCTGGGGTAATTTGAAAATCACGGCCCATGAATTCTTTGTGTGCTAGCAGATATTGTACCGGCACACCTTCTGCCCGTTTTTTGAGTAAGATTGAGAAACGCACCTGATCTGCTTCGCCAACGAACTCCAAGGCATCGATAAGAAGCCTTGTCCTACTTTTTTTAAGTACCGACCCTAATAGTAGCTCCGCCTCTAAGCGACTTGCCTCAACACCTGCCTCGCTTAGAAAAAAAGCTGCCTGAGAACACAATTCCTGTATCCTCGGCAGCCCTTGGGTCATTTTATTACACATTCTTTAATCTCTCAGCCTGATCCGTTGTAATCAAAGCTTCAATCAATTCATCGATTTCCCCAGCGAGCATCACCTCAAGCTTATGCAAGCTCAATCCGATGCGGTGGTCGGTGACCCGATTTTGAGGGAAATTGTAGGTCCGGATTCGCTCGCTGCGATCTCCTGTACCTACCTGCAGTTTCCTAGCTTCCGCCAGTTCCCCGTGCGCTTCCTGTTGCGCTCGCTCCAACATTCTAGAACGAAGTACCTTCAGGGCCTTTGCCTTATTCTTATGTTGTGACTTCTCATCTTGGCAGGATACCACGATTCCGGTTGGAATATGGGTTACCCGCACAGCAGACTGAGTCGTGTTAACCGACTGGCCTCCCGGTCCGCTACTGCAAAATATGTCCACTCGAATCTCGTTGGGATCTAGTTCCACATCTACTTCTTCTGCTTCCGGCAAAACGGCTACCGTCACAGTGGAAGTATGAATCCGTCCTCCGGACTCAGTAGATGGAATTCTTTGTACCCTATGTACGCCAGACTCAAACTTCAGTTTGCTATACGCACCTGCTCCTTCGATGGAGAATACCATTTCTTTAAAACCGCCTACATCGTTGGCGTGGCTGTTTAGAATATCTATCTTCCAACCATTTTTTTCCGCATAACGTGAATACATGCGGAATAAATCCCCAGCAAACAAAGCCGCTTCATCGCCACCTGCTCCTCCGCGGATTTCCATAATAACGTTCTTTTCATCATTTGGATCCTTCGGCAGTAGCAAGATACTAATTTGTTCTTCAAATCGCGGTACTTTACCAGTTAGTGATTCCAGTTCTGCCTCTAGCATCTCTTTCATCTCAGGATCCGTCTCTGTTTCAAGCATCTCCTTCGATTCTTCAATGCCTTGCAGTACAATTTTATACTCTTTGTATTTTTCCACAATTTCAGTTAAAGACGCATGCGCTCTAGCCAATTTTTGGAACTCTTTTTGGTTTCCAATGATTTCTGGGTCAGACAGCTGTCTGCCCAAACGCTCGTACTTTTCCTGTATACTTGCTAGCTTTTCTAACATAACACCCTCCTAGCGTCTCATACCATACTGCTACCAAACCTGGAACGGCTTGTCTCAAGATATAAGTAAAGCGAAGCCAACGCTTCGCTTTATGCCGCTAAAGATTGTATTTTTTCTTGAAGCGATCAACCCTGCCGCCTTTATCAACCAGACGAGACTTCGTTCCAGTATAAAAGGGGTGACAAGCAGAACATACCTCGATGTGGATGTCCTCTTTTGTCGAGCCTGTTTCGATGACATTACCGCAAGCGCACTTTATGGTTGTTTGCTTATATTCGGGGTGAATTCCCTTTTTCATACGACTCACCTCTCTCTTCCTCATTTAGATTTTCCTTACACTTGTTCTAACAGAACAATAGCCATTATAACAGAGTCCTACGGTTTGTGCAAGCGACCTAGAACTACTTTCTTTTCTTTTCTGGAAAAAGCTGCGGCAATGCTCGAATCAAGGTGGCATTATCCTTGGTCTTCTTTAAAGCATCAATCAGCATTTCCGTTACTTCCGTGTTCACCATGGACGCTGTCACTTTACGGAAGTTCCACATCAGTTCGAGTTCTTCTTCGCTAAGCAGTAAGTCCTCGCGCCGTGTTCCAGAAGCCTTCACATCTATGGCTGGATAAATTCTTCTATTTGCTAAACGACGGTCCAGTACCAACTCCATATTTCCCGTTCCCTTGAACTCTTCAAAAATTACATCGTCCATACGACTACCTGTTTCCACCAAGGCTGTCGCAATTATGGTAAGACTACCACCTTCTTCAATCTTTCGAGCTGAGCCAAAAAATCTCTTAGGCTTATAGAGGGAGGTGGGGTCAACACCACCGGACAAAGTTCGGCCAGAGGGGGGAACTACCAGGTTATGAGCCCGTGCCAGTCTAGTTACAGAATCCATCAAGATAACTACATCCCGCCCTTGTTCCACCAATCTCTTGGCACGTTCAAGCACCATCTCAGATATTCTTACATGGTTCTCTGGTGACTCATCAAAGGTGGAGGATACTACTTCATCCGCAAGTACAGAGCGTTCAATGTCTGTCACTTCTTCTGGTCTTTCATCAATCAGGAGCATCAATAGATGTACTCCTGGATCATTTTTCTTGATACTGTTGGCAATACGTTTCAAAAGCACCGTTTTACCAGCTTTCGGCGGGGACACGATCAGCCCTCTTTGTCCTTTTCCAATGGGTGCGATTAAGTCAATCATGCGCATGGCAATCCCATTTTGTGAAATTTCCAAAGTCAAACGTTCAGTTGGATAAACCGGGGTTAATCCATTAAAATGGTTACGTTTAATGGAATTCTCCGGTGGCTCGTTATTAATATTCTCCACACGGAGTAAGGCAAAATATTTTTCACCTGGTTTGGGTACACGAACAATTCCTGCTACAGAATCCCCTGTTCGCATATCAAATTTACGAATTTGCGAAGGAGAAATATAGATATCGTCATGACTAGGTTGATATTTTACGGGTCGCAAAAAGCCAAAGCCATCCGGTAAAATTTCAAGTATGCCATCCATACGGAGTTCTGTCGTCTTTTTTCTTCTTGATTCAAATTTTAAAATCTCAATAATCAGCTCTTGTTTTCTGAACTTAGAATAGCCGGACATTTTGAGATCTCTGGCCATTTCGTATAGCTCGCTGACCGTCTTTTGGGATAATTCATCCTTATTCATTTCTATTTATCCTTTCTTCGATCTTGTCAAGAGTAATCTGTTTTCCCTGATAGAAATAGAGGCGCGGTAGGCGTGCATTTGCCGACAAGCGGCGCATCGGTATTCGAGCGATATCTCCAAGACCTACACTCTCATCTACCTCCACCATAGCTGTCTGCATGGCAATCCGCCCCACAAAGGGAAACGTTTTCTCGCCTATACTAACCTGTAAATGGCTCTTTCGGGTCTTTCCAAGCAGTTTCAGACCTTGCCTCAATACTTGGCTAAAGTGCAAGCGAATGCGCTCCGGCACAAGCGAAAGTCCGTCCGCCCATCCTAGCCCAAGAACTGCAATGCGCTTATTTCCATCGCTTACTTGATCTAGTCCGTAGCCGATACTACTTCCCTTCGGAGGAACCGAAATGCTTAGTACTTTTGCTTTAACAACAAATGGATCTTGTAAATCCAATTTATTGTGGCAAGTGGGGTGTTGTCCGTACAAAATAGTCCCTGGACGCACTAAGTCATAATAGGTTTCTGGAAGATCAAGAATTGCCGTTGAATTGGCTAAATGCACGAGAGGTATCTTAATTCCCCTCGCCTTAATCATTTCTAGATAGTAGGTAAATCTCTGGATTTGCTTTTTAGTATAAGCTTGTTGGTGGGCCGCTGCTAGATGGGAAAATACACCTTGAATTTGCAACTCTTCTGAATCCTCGATAAGGTTCAATGCAGCGGGCAATTGTTCTTCATTAAATCCGGTTCTGCCCAAACCTGTTTCCAGTTTTAAATGGAGCGCTACCGGTTTCTTTTGACTAACCCCAGCTTCTAATAGCATCGTCAATTGCTCAATACACGATATAGTGGGGGTCAGTTCATACCTTAGAACATCTTGAGCCTGTTCTTTTGTAAAAGGCATCAAAAGCAGAAGGTGTGCGCGGATGCCAGCTTCTCTAAGCTCTATCGCTTCCTCAACCCTGGTCACCGCTAGTATTTGGGCACCTAGGGACTGATACAAGTGGGCTAGTGCAACAGCTCCCAATCCATAGCCATTCGCCTTGACAACAGGCATAATCTGGACCTTGCCTACATAATCTGCTATCACCTTGTAATTATGCTCTAACGCACTCAAATCTACCTCGATCCAAGCACCATATTCTTTGTTCATCCATTCTCCTAATAATTCTATTTTCCAGGTTTTCTGAACCATCGTATTGCTTTGCTATACAAGGGTTCAAACCGACGATATGCCTTCGTCCAGTTTGGATTATAATCCAAATCGTACTCACCCATATATTCGGTAAAGGTTCCATTGAACCCTTTTTTGAAGCGATACAAACCATACAGAGGATTGTCTTCCGAAATATCCCCCGAAACACCACGGAAGTCATATACGGTGCAACCCCGTTCCTTGGCTTCTTCAATCATCGTCCACTGCAACAAATAATTAGGCATCACATTGCGGTGCCGGTTGCTTGAAGCTCCATAAAGATACCAACACTTGTCTCCACAATACATGGCAAGCGTACCCGATATGATTGCTCCTTCGTATTCAGCCAAGTAGAATTTAGCTTTACCATTGTCTACCATAGCATCATAAATCCATGAAAAATATTCGTATCCTCGCACTAAAAACCCATCCCGTTCAGAGGTTTCTTTAAGAATATTATAAAAATCTCTCAACTCACTCTTATCGTTCATATGGCGTACTGTAACACCTTTTCTACGAGCATAACGGATATTGTACCGCGTCTTCGAATGCAGGTTGGCAAACAGTTCCTCAATAGTCGGGCGAATATCTAGTCGAAATACAAACTTTGGTTGCGTTCCTTCAAAGCCGTCGCCCTTATCTGCTGAGACAAATCCATGTGCTTGGAAAAAATCAACGTACGACGTTTCTTCCTTGGGAACATCAGGATCTATTTTTAAAAAGATCGCATTATGCTTTTTGGCCTGCTCTGCTACTTGTTCAAGCAAAAACTCCATCACCGCATAGTCGTTTATCGCTGTGACCGGTCCTCGTGGAGCATAGAAAATGCTTTTGTTTGTTTTTGGAATCTTTCGTTTTAGTATGGAAATCGCACCAAGATCCACACCTGCCTTATCTACCAGCAGACGAATCGCCTGCCAACCAGTTTTTTCTTTAATTTCTCCCCATTCATAGAGCTGGGAAAAATTGCCTTTTTCTGAACTTTCGACAAACCTGTTATAGCGTTCTCTTTGTGCACTATCACCAGTTTGAATTAGAGTACACGAAAAGACTTGATCTGGTTGCCTCTTTTCCTTTTCAAGCATTGATTCTTTCACCTCGTGTTTTTCCCTCATTTTCATTTCTGTATTGAATCGATGCACCCACAAAGTCTCTAAAAAGAGGATGTGGATTTGTTGGTCTGGATTTGAACTCAGGGTGGAACTGACAAGCTAGAAACCAAGGACTTTCTTTGTACTCTACAATTTCAATCAAGGTTCCGTCGGGACTTTTACCGGATACGACTAAGCCCTTCTCCGTCAATTCATCTAAAAATTGAGTATTAAATTCATAACGATGCCTATGGCGTTCATCTACTAACTCTTCTCCATAAGCCTGGTAGGCCAATGTACCCTTGCTTAGTTGGCAGGGATAACTTCCCAAACGCATCGTACCGCCTTTATCCTCTATCCCTTTTTGTTCCTCTAGCAGGGCAATAACAGGATATTTCGTCTTAGCATCAAACTCGGTAGAATGAGCCCCATCCATACCACAAACGGAACGAGCAAATTCAACTACAGACATTTGCATGCCTAGGCAAATTCCAAAAAACGGTATTCCCTGTTCTCGTGCATAACGTATGGCATTGATTTTACCTTCTGTACCACGGTCACCAAAGCCTCCTGGAACCAAAATACCATCTAAATTTTCAAGCTGCTTCTCATAGCCTTCTGTTTCCATATCCACAGCATTAATCCAACGGATATCTACTTTGCGGTTATGGAATATGCCGGCATGGCCTAGTGATTCTACAACTGAAAGATAGGCATCTTTCAATTCCACATACTTTCCTACTAAACCAATACACACATGATCACCCGGGTTTTTAATTCTTTCCACCAACTCAGACCATTTCTTCATGTCTGCTTCTGGCTTGCCCCCTAGGCCCAATTTTCGAACTACTTTTTCATCTAGTTTTTGTTTTTGAAGTAGCAGTGGCACTTCATATATGGTATCCGCATCCACCACTTGGATAACCGATTCTGTTTCAATATTGCAAAACAAACCAATCTTGTCTATCATTTCTTGAGACAGGGGATGGGTCGTGCGGCAAAGTACCATGTCTGGTTGTATGCCAATAGATCTAAGCTCCTTAACACTATGCTGTGTTGGCTTCGTTTTGGCCTCACCAGCCGCCGACAAATAGGGCACCAAGGTCACATGGATATAGAGGACGCGGTCACTTCCTAAATCGATCTTAAGTTGGCGAATGGCCTCCAAAAAGGGTTGCGATTCAATATCCCCAACAGTTCCTCCAATTTCTGTAATAATCACATCTGGATTGGATTCCTGTTCCACTCTTTGTACACGTTCCTTAATCTCATTGGTTATATGAGGAATTACTTGCACGGTGCCGCCCAAGTAATCGCCTCTTCTTTCCTTGCTAATCACCGACCAATAGACCTTGCCAGTCGTTACATTGCTACTTTTCGTAAGATTTACATCGGTAAATCGTTCATAATGGCCAAGATCCAAATCTGTCTCCGCGCCATCTTCCGTCACGAATACCTCTCCATGTTGGTATGGGCTCATGGTTCCTGGGTCAAAGTTCAAGTAGGGATCAAACTTTTGAATGGCCACTGTAAGTCCCCGGTTTCTTAACAACCGGCCCAAAGAAGCTGCCGTAATCCCTTTTCCCAGAGAAGAGACCACACCGCCTGTAACGAAGATGTATTTTGACATTTTTTCCTCCTACATTCTTTCCGGTGCTGAAACACCGATCATTCCAAGTACATTGCTAAGAGTAATTTTGGTAGCCCGCATCAATTCCAGCCTAGCACAAGACAACTCCGGCTCAATATTGAGCACCCTGCATTTTCCGTAAAAGCTATGGAATAGGCTTGCCAATTCATGAGCATAGCCACACAGACGATGCGGTTCGCGAGTCTCTGCAGCGTGGATAATCATGCTCGGTAATTCTGCTATTTTTTCAATCAGCTGAATCTCGGCTTCATGGGTCAGCAAACTTAAGTCCGCGACCTTATTTTCGCCTTCCTGCTGACGCAGGATGCTTGCGATACGCGCATGGGCATATTGCACGTAAAATACCGGGTTTTCACTATTTTCAGATTTTGCTAAATCCATATCAAAGTCCAAATGACTGTCCGCACTACGCATCACAAAGAAATAACGAGATGCGTCGACCCCGACTTCGTTCATTAGTTCTCCCAAAGAAATAAAGCGTCCTGTCCGTTTAGACATACGAACGATTTCTCCACCTGAGAACAAACGTACCAACTGCATCAGAACCACTTCCAAACTATCTGGATCCTTGCCAAGCGCATTTATAACATTCTTCATACGACCTACGTGTCCGTGATGGTCTGCCCCCCAAACATTAATCAAGGTTTCAAAGCCACGCTCATATTTATTTAAATGGTATGCAATATCTGCGGCAAAGTATGTCGGGGTTCCATTTTGACGAACCATAACTTCATCTTTCTCTTCACCATATTTCGTAGCGGCCAACCAACTGGCTCCATCTTTTTCATAAATGAGACCACGTTCGCGCAACCGGTCTAGGGTCTTTTGTACTGCTCCACTCTCGTAAAGGGTACTTTCAAAAAACCAATTGTCATATTTCACACCAAATCGTTCTAAGTCTTCCCGAATGACCCTTAGTTTTTCACTAAGCGCATATTTAACCAGGATTTCTTTTCTCTCCTCTTCGTCTAAGGATAATAGCTCATTTCCATGCAATTCAACATAGCCGGCTACTGTCTCTGTTATATCCTCACCGTGATATCCGTCTTCTGGAAAATCTACGTCCTGACCCAGGGCCTGCAAGTAACGAGCTTGCAAAGATTCTCCAAATTTTATAATCTGGTTTCCTGCATCATTAACATAGTATTCACGCTCTACTGCATAGCCTGCTGCATCCAACAAGGTAGCTATGGTGTCACCCAAGGCAGCGCCCCTTGCATTTCCCATGTGGGGAATGCCTGTAGGATTGGCGCTCACAAATTCTACCTGTACTCTTTTATTATTACCGTAGGAACTACGGCCATATTTTGCACCTGCTGCGAGAACCTCCGGAATAACTTGATCGTGCCATGCTGGGTCCAAGGACATATTTATGAAACCTGGGCCAGCAATAGTCATATCTGCTACATAAGTATCTTTTCGCTCAAAATACTCTATCAAAGCTTCCGCAATCGCTCTAGGATTCATTTTAGCTTGTTTCGTTAAAGCCATCGCAAGATTGACTGCGTAGTCACCGTGAGATTTATCCCGTGGTTTCTCTAAAACAAAAGAAGGAAGCGTCTCAAAAGATATCTTGCCTTCCCTCTTTGCGGCAAATGCTGCCTCTTGAATTCGTTCTTTAATTTTTTGTTCCACGCTACTAAGGATATTCATCGTTTCACCTCATTTTCTCAATACAATATATTATATCATTATCATTCACAGTTTATAACGTTGTTTTCGGATACTCTAAATCAATTCTCAAAGTATGGTTGCTGATGTGTGTCGTACCACTATGGAGCTGGTAATCTAGCATCAAACGAACGAGACGACCATTCTGTTCTTCTAGACAAACTCGATCCGTTTGAATATCTAACGCAAGACTCATTTCATCCGTATGGTACAAACAGTCTGTCCTAATTGCTTCATCAAATACAAAAACGGCTTTAACAGCTCCGCTCCTTTTTAGAACAGCTCTAGCTGGGTTTTTGTGCAATATGAGTTTATTGTATACTCTCTGCCCCTTACCAATCAGCTCTTCATAATTAATAGTCAGAAGGTTACCACGTTCTTGCAATGTAGCGTCCGCAAAGGAATCGTATACTTCCTCTTCTCCAGACTGTTCCACCTTACTATGGACTTTGATTTTTATCTGTTCCATGGTCACCTCCGTACCAATTAAACACTGTATAATATTGAAACAAAGGCCTGATTTTGTCAAGAAGAAAGATACTAAAATCTGGTCCCTACGCTTCCTGGCCACCACAAATCCCAGATTAAGCCATCACTCCTCGAGATTCCTATTGACTGTCCCTTGCTTATATATAAATAAAAAGAAGTGTGCCGGAATTTCCGGCACACTGATGTGCGTATGTATTCTATGGCACTTGTACAAAGTAGATACCGTCTGAGCCACCTACCCGACAGGATATCACAAAGCTTTTAGCATCTGCGCTGTAGTTGGCAAGAGTATTTCCGACATCTCCATTTTCAGCTACAAGATATGTTTTAGCATCGTTAATATCTCCTAGATAAATACTTCCGTCTCTATCTGTAAACAAAAGCGAGCTACTATCTGGCGCCCAAGCTAAAATTCTTCCACCGCCTAGAACAGAAAGTTTTCCCATATTTGCGTTGTAGATGTCTGTTACCCACAAACCTTCGATCGCGCCAACATCACTCTTTGCGTTGACTACTACAAATATATCATTGGGGGCAAGACCATATTCCAGTTCTGCATCCATCATACTAGGCAAAATCTGAACATCCTTATAGTATACAGCATCATCGATAATGCTGATGTCTGCTTTGGAAATCGATTGTCCCACAGCTTGTTTAACATTCATTTCGTCTGATGCTAACGACTGAGCGACCACCGTGTATTCCTTCTGTCCGACCACTTGGCTTACCAAGTCATACAACCCATCTTCCGACTCAATAAAGTACAATAGGTCACCATCTTCTGTGATACTCGGTGCGAGAGCACGACGCTCTCCTTCATATATCGGCAGTAGGTCTAGCGCGCCCGAAGGCAGGCGTCCCTTAGCAGATGCGATGCTAACAACAGCATCCAAACGTATTTCTTCCGTTAAATCGACCGGTTCTACATCCCGCCCCACTGGTTTAGTGGCAACAGGTTCTTGAATTGCCGGATCCTCAGAGGACGGCTCTTCAATGATCGGTTCTTCTATTGCTGGTTCTGTAGCGTTTGCTTCCGGTTCTTCCATAGCCGGTTCCTCTACCTCTGTAGTACCTGGATCGTTTTCAGCCACAACCTGCGAGTCAACCGCTGGCTCTTCTGAAATATCGATTGCTGGGGGAACTTCGGCCATTTCTGGGTCTTCCGCTGGGTTTACTTGCATATTCTGCACGCCCAAGAAGACGAGCCCAGCAGCTGCCACAGCAACAATACCACGTAACCAAATACTGGATTTTGCAAACAAGGGTGTTACCTTGGCTTTTCTTTCAATTTGAATATTTTCTTGTTCTATGCGCTGCATGATGTTACCCGTGAATTCCTTTGGAACATCTATATCCTTTAGCGAAGAACGAAGTAGCGCCTCAAAAGAAGTATCACGAGTCGTATCAGACAGGTTTATCGGTTTATTCAATTTTTCCTTGTCCATCCAACTCACCTCTTTCCTCTTGATAGCTTTTCAGCAATAATTTTTTTCCTCTGTGGATTCTTGATTCCACTGCTGATAAGGAAATTTCCATGGTATCAGCAATTTCCTGATAGCTCATATCTTCCATAAACCGTAGGATTAGAGCCATACGATATTTTTCAGGTAAAGACACCAGTGCTCTTCGCACCGTGTCTTGATTTTCTTTTTTTAAGATGAACTGTTCAGGAGAATTCTCCTCCTCATGGTCATCTGATACAAATTCAATCACCGACTCAAGCGGCGTCTCCGCTTCACGCTTCTTTCGAAGTATCGAGTAGCACTGGTTGGCAGCCACCTTATACATCCAAGAAAAAAATGGTCTTCCTGGATCATACTTGCCCAATGATTGATAGATTTTTATAAATGCTTCTTGTCCTAAATCCTGAGCTTCATGCTTATTATTTGTTAAGCGATAAGCCAATCCGTATATCTGTCTTTCATAACGAGATATGAGTACTGAAAAGACTTCTCTGTCTCCATCTAGTACCATTTGGACCAACTTTTCATCGGACAGGGATTCCATTTTCTCACATCCTCCCGTCCTTCAAAGTATAATACGTTGAAGGGTTCGAAAAACTTGCAAAATTACTCGGTTTTCTATACTTTTTCTTCATAATTCGGATAAAAGGCTTCCAAGCGATAAATTGGTTGACCCATTTCACGAAATTTCAGCTCATATTCGGTCATAATATCGTCGCTATCTTCCTCTGGTTGGTAGTCCAAACGGATATTCTTCATAGTCCAGCCACAAGCGGAAAACTCATTTAGGGAAAATTCGAAAAGCCCTCGGTTGTCCGTCTTAAAATGGATTTCTGCACCAGGTGCAAGTATCTGCTTGTAACGGTCTAAAAAATGGCAGAAGGTTAGACGGCGTTTGGCATGACGTCTTTTAGGCCAGGGATCAGAAAAATTTAAAAACAGTCTATCCACTTCACCTTTGGCAAAGGCATCTGTAATAAATTCTACGTCTGTATTGATGAGTCGTAAGTTTTTCGGCAACTTTGTGGCTGCTTTCTCAGCGGTCTTAATCAGCACCTCCGGCTCTCGTTCTACGCCTACGTATAAGACTTCTGGTTGGTTCAAGGCTTTGTTCGTCACAAATCTACCCTTACCTGAGCCAAATTCCGCATAAAGTTTATCGTAGCCTAACTTTTCTTTCCACTTTCCCTTTAGTTTATTCGGTTCTTCAACAACAAAATCTGCATATTTTTGGCAGAGGATTTCTGCCGCATTCTTTCTTCTTCTAATTCTCATAATTCCTCTTAACTCTTCAACGTTGCGGACAACGCCTTCTCATTTAATAATAGCTCCAAGCCTTCTGTAGCACTGCGAACCAATAGGTCTGCGCCATCCAATATCTGCGTGCATAGCCCCTCGGATCCAAGTACTGCTAGCGCTAGATCGGCCTCAGCCAACATCTTCTTATCGTTTAGCCCATTGCCGAGTGCAATAACTTGTGCACCCGCTTGTTGCAGGGTTTCAACAAAATTTCTCTTAGCCTCTATTTGGTCAGTACTATCAATAATCTTGACCGCGACTGGCCATCCATCTAAGGCTGCCTCGACAGAGCCAAAGGTATCAGCCGTAAGGACCGTGATGTTCAAATACCCACTCAATTGCTCAATGCACTCTTTTACGCCTTCACAAGGTAAGCCATCTTCAGCAATGGTACCGTTAAAATCTAAGACCAAATAATCAAAGCCATAAACCTTGTCTCCAGGTATATTTCTTGTCAGCATGCTATTTCCCCTTTATTACTTCAACAGCGAGCGGTGAACCACATTCTTCTATACGAAATTGGATTGAGCGCTTGCCACGAAAAACATTAAAACTTGGTGAACCCAATATATCAAAACAAGTTTCGTCACCCTCAATACGCTGCCCAAAGGCCCAAAAATCCATGGTTTTACTGCCAATTTTCGCCTTCATTCTGGTATGCTTCCCATCGCGGCTATAACCCAGACTATCTGGTTTAAAAGAATGAACCCAAAATTTTGGACGTGGGAATCCTTGACCGAACGGTTCTAACTTTTCAAGGTCCTGAACTAAGGTCTCACAAATATCCTCTTTTCCAAGTTCCACATCAATATCTATATGCTCCACTACCTCTCCCGGGAAACAAATGGCCGCCTGGGTCTCCAGCATATTTTTTACCGTCTGGTAGTTATCTTCCGTTACTGTTAAACCACACGCTAGTTCATGCCCACCATATGCTTCGAGCAAACCACTTAGCTTGTCTAATTTCTTCTTAAGGTTAAAACCTGGTATTGATCTACCTGAACCTTTAAAGCACCCAGCTTGATCCACGCCCAGTACTATTGCCGGTAGATAAAATTCCTTTTTCAAGCGTCCAGCTAATAAACCCACCACGCCTTCATGGAATCTGGCATCCGCCACAATCAAAATTTTCTTGGTCAAATCAATCTGTTCTAAAGCAATATCGTAAAGTTCCTCTACTGTCTTTTTTCTCTTATCATTTAGAGTCGACAGTTCCCGGGCCAAACTTACTGCTCTTCCCAAATTGTTCGTCGTCAGCAGTTCCACCGACTTCTCGGGCACGCCATTCAAACGACCTTCCGCATTAATCATAGGACCAAACAAATATCCTAGATGATAGGCGTTTACAGGCGCTTTGTCAAGACCCGCCACGGCCCGAAGTGCTTCGATACCAGGACGCAGCTTTCGTTTTCCAACTAGTGCTGCAGGATCCATTAATTTTAAACCATTTTTTACCAGTATGCGGTTTTCACCCAAAAGTGGAGCAACGTCAGCCACTGTACCCATTGCTACCAAGTCTAACTCATGCAAAGCTCTTCTACCTTTACCCAGCCTTCTTGCTAAATCATCCAAAACTTTAAATAGAACACCTACCCCTACAATATCCTTATTGGGATAGGGACAGCCAGGCTGTTTGGGATCGACAACGATGCAGTCTGGCAATCGGTCATTGGGTTCATGGTGGTCTGTGACTAGTACCTCTAGACCCAAGGTTTTTGCATATTCCACCGCTTCATAGCCCGCAATGCCATTGTCTGCTGTTAGAATTAAGCTTCCTCCACGTCTAGCAATAGCTTCTACACCTTTTTTGCCAATACCAAAACCTTCTTCAAATCGGTTGTTGATATAATAATCTACTTTAGCACCCAAGTCCCTAAGTATATTCAAGCCGATTGCCGCTGACGTAACTCCATCGACATCGTAATCACCATACACTGTGATTTGCTCCCCCTCTTTGATTGCTCGTTCCAAACGTTCTACTGCTTGGTTTTGATTTAGAAGTTTTTCCGTGCGCAAGGCACTTATGGGGCAGGTTATAAATTTCTCAATATCTACAATGCCTCTATTACCAAGAAGGGTCAGCAATTTAGGATGCAATCCATTTTCATCCACTTTGCGGTTTTGAGTCACGCAGTGGTATTGAAACGATTTGCTCCTCCTTGTTTTTTCTTTTAATAACTGCTTTTTCTTTTCTTCCTGTTCTTTTAGGGCTATACATTCACAAACAGTTCCTTCGATAAAGGTTCTGCCACAATGCGTGCACACCTGGCGCACTACTGCTTTACTCGTTTCGTTCATGATATCCTCTCATTCATGTTGTAAAGCTCATTATATCACAACCAATGCATGTGAAAAAACCACAAGCGGCTGGCGCTCGTGGTTTAGTTTTATTTGCTAAGGGTTACTTTTTGTGTCTCTGCATTGTAATCCACTTGGTAGCCCAGCTGTTCACCTAAAAAACGGGCCGGCAGATAGGTCCTGCCATCCTTCATCAGTAGGGGTTGGCCTAGTTCTTCTTTTACACCATTAACCCAAACTTCTCTTTCACCAGGAGAAAAAATCATCTCCTCCGTTTGCCCCGTAACGACTACCTTCTCATTTTCATACCGCACTGCCAATTTAAGTAATCCACAGGTATCTCTAAGGGGAACAACAAAGGCTCCTTGATTTAATGTGTTTTCAGCAGAAAGTGTTTTGGCATTCATGCCCAACAACACTTTTGGTTCATTTAAAACAAAGGTCATTTCTCCCGGTACAAAACTGTCTATTTCTTTTTCAATTAATTCTAGCGCAAAAATTAGTGGTTCATCCATATTCTCATCATCTGGAATATCTTCTACCAAATAGTCTGGACTAAGCCCAACACCATGAATCGGAGTATCTAAGGGGCCCTTAAACTCGGCCGTCGTCATTTTCAAAACATCATTATTGGGTAACGTAAAGATGGTTTGCATCACGCCCTTACCATAGGTTGGTTCTCCTACAAATTTTGCTTGCTCATTATCTACTAGGGCCGCGATAACAAGTTCAGATGCAGAAGCCGTCCCAGCATCGCCAAGAACAACTACGGGAACGCCTACACCAGGACTGGTGCTGCGGTATTGGTGGATTAGTTCATCTTGTTTATATATCTTGGTCAGTGTGGATTCCTTATCCAAAATTGTTGAGGCCATGGATAAACCAGAGGTTAACCGTCCACCAGTATTATCCCTAAGATCCAAAACAATTCCTTCCAGACCCGGATTGGATTCACGCATCTCTCCTAGCATTCTCATAAACCAAGCACCTACATCCACACCAAAGGTATTCACTTTAATATAGGCCACGCCATCTTCAGACAGCTCAGCGATCTTGCCACTCATGTCAATAATTGCTCGTTCCATGACAAAAATTATCGTTTCATCTTCGCCCTCACGCTTCATCTCAATCACTACATTGCTACCAGGATTACCCCGAAGGAGAGGAACCAGTTCATTTAAAGCCAATGACTGTACGTCTTGTCCGTCCACAGAAACAAACATATCGCCTACTTGAATGCCGGCAACTTCTGCTGGAGTTCCTGACAAGACACCATTTACAATGTTCCCTGTCTCTGTCGTGGCTAAGGAAACCCCTAAACCACCAAAGGTTCCTTCGACAATTCTATCAAAGTTTTCATATTCTTCTCTGGTTAAATACTCGCTATACTTATCCAAAGACAAAAGAATATCTTCCAAGTCAGCTTTTTCTAGATCTACTCCATCTAAATTCAAATAATACTCATTTTCTACAATAGTTCGAATTGCCTCTTCTGTTTCTTGGTCAATCTCTGCCGCCAAAGCTGGCAGGGTACTACCAAAGAGCATAAAAACACTTAAAACTAGCGTAATCATTTTTTTGTTCGTGCTTTTCATTTTTTATCCTTTCTTACAATCAATCGAATGCCGCTCGCAAGCCAGGTCATGCTCCATGCAATGAGTAGGCAAAACAGCGGTACCATCGGAAACAGATAGCGGGGTTGTCCTTCAAATACAAAGAAGGTGGCAGAAAAGGTCAGCCAAATAAGCCAAATACTGGCTTGTCCTTTCAGGGCATCTCGTCGCCAGAACAGATTTGCCAGGGCCATCAACATATAGAAAACTAGTCCCCCTAATAATAATTTGTGGGCTATATCACTTACCTGATAGACCCAACCACGGTTTTCAAGGGGTCCTCCACTAGAGGTGTAGTCCACGGCAAATTGCACATCTGCAGCATTTTTGTAAACATGGTAGGTTTTTTGCAAACCTAGCTTGGCAAATTTTTGGGGATTGTTGAGAATCCAACGTTTTCCTTCTGCCCCTGCCAGTTCGTCCACCTTGATTTCATCCCAAAAACCTGTTTCCTCATTCTTCATACCGGCAATCGGGCTACCGGGAATTTTGAAGGGATCCTGCCAGTGTCCTTCCGCATAATCATTGTTATTCAAATACAAGGTAATACCACCGTTACTGGAAATGGGAATCACTTTATTGAATACCTGGTAGTTTCGTATGCTCCACGGCAAGATTGCCAGCAACATTACCAAAGCAATCATCACACTCCAACCCAATGAGCCAAACAAGGCCTCCCAAAATCCGGACTGTTTTCGTTCTCTGCCTGGATTTTCATATACTCCAATGGTCTTATGTTTTATACCTTCAATCTGCTTTTGGTAGTTGGCTTCAATCTGCGTTTCTTTTTTATCTTCATGCCTACGTTGAATAAGAAGCATTGGAAATCCCAACATAAAGAACAGCATCATAAATGGCTTAATATAGGCAAGTACTGCCCCGCAAAGACCTAGTAGCAGGGGTTTACTCATCTTTCTAGTTTCTTTAGAAAAAAGTAGGAGGGTTAGTAAAAGAAAATAGGTAAACAGAATTTCTGTTGAAATCACACTTGTGTAGACGATTTGTCTCGGCGAAAGTGCCAACAAAATTGCCGCAAGCAAGCCTGTTTCTGCACGAAAATATCGCTTCCCTAATAAATATACCAAAAATACACTGTCTACACTAAGGAAAACATTCAGTATCTTGGGAGCCAACAAGTTTTCGCCAAATACTCGGTAGATGAGACTCAAATAGAAGGAAAAGCCAACTGGTTCAAAAGCAGTATAATGACCAAACAGCTTATATCCCTGCCCACTTGCAAGAGATACTGCTCCCAAGTGATATTTCAAGAAATCAAATACGGGAACGGTATCGCAGTAGAAAATCCATGCCAAGCGCAAAGCACTTGCAATAATTAATATGAAACCTAAGATAATATATTCATGCTTTATCGATTTTTCCATGGCACCGACTTTCTAAGTCTCATTCGAATCCGAAATAAATCGATGAACATATCGATTGAATCACGTATCGCACTCACTTTTGTTTCTTCAGAATTGATCCAAACAATGGGTACTTCCTGCACTGTATAGCCCAATTGTTCCGCCAAAAACAATACTTCTACATCAAAGCCAAAACGGTTTATTACCGCTTTTGGAAAAATATCTTCAACTGCTTCTTTTGAGAACAACTTAAATCCACACTGGGTATCGCGCATTTTAGTATGAAAAAGAAGCCTCACCAATAGATTGAAGGTTCTGCCCATAAAAACCCGGTAAAAGGCCTGGGCTACTTGAACATCTGAGCCTTCGATGCTTCTTGAGCCGATGCTTACGTCTGCTCCCTTAATACTGTTGTCGAGGAGCTTGTCTAATTCTTCAATGGGTGTGGACAGGTCGCTATCGGAAAACAACCGGTAACGTCCCTTAGCGTGTAGCATCCCGTTTCGAACTGAAAATCCTTTTCCCTTATTTTCCGGGTTGCGCACGAGTCTAATTCTTGCATCCTTTTTTACCCATCCCTTAACCAAATCTACAGTTTTATCCGTACTGCCATCATCGACTACGATGATTTCTGCCTGCCAGTCCTTGCCATCCAGATAGGCTATTATTTGGGTCAATGTCGGCCCCAAACGATTTTCTTCGTTATAGGCCGGAAGGATGATACTCATATATATTTCTTCACTCATGATTGTCGTCCTTTCCATCCGAAAAAACCATCTTCTCAAACACGAGAAATCGGCTCAGTATATAGTTCACTATGATGACGATTACATTCATCAACACTTGACCCCAAAACTCATCGACCTGTGCTTTTTCCACAAGCAAAACTAGACCGATGTAATTTACCAAGAAGGCAAATGCTCTGGCTAAAAAAAATAGGAACATTTCTTTTTTAAAATTGCCCCTACTAGCAAATACATATTTACGATTGAATGCGAAAGCAAATAAAATAGACAGTGCTACCGCAATGCTGACCGCAATTCGGTAATCTACACCCAAAACCAAAAGCGCCTTATAAACAATCAAGTTCAACAAGGTGGTGAGTCCACCAATAACCAAATAGCTGCTATAATGAATCCATTTTTTCATATGTCACTCTTTCTTATGCTTTAGATAGTCTTCTAATTCTTCCAATTCTTCTAAGCCAATGGCTGTCGTGCCTAATTTACCTTTTTTGATTGCTGCTCCTAGACAAGCCATCTTACAGCTCTTCTCTAGATCGGAACCTCCAACTAAAAACGCACCCAATACCGCCATGATTGTCGCTCCAGCTCCTGTAATATCTACCAGGTTATCGCACATGTTTTCGTATCTATGCATGCGGTAGTTGGCATCTAAAAGCAACAGGCCAAATTCAGAGCGGTCCACTAACACATTTTCCACTTTTAGAAGTGATTTCATTTTTTGCATGGCGATCTCAGCATCTTTCAGGCTTACAATCTGCATGCCTGCCCATTTGCCTAAATCATTCATGTCTGGCTTAATGAGATAGGCTCCATAGTAAGGCTGGGGGTTGCTTGCTCGCAAACTACAAAGTACCTTTTTATCTTTTCTCTTGCAGAGTCGAACTAAATAGGAAGCCATCTTGCTACTTAGAAATCCCTTACCATAATCTGCTAGAATGACCAGATCTACCTTCTTAAGTCTTGCTTCTATTTGCAATAAAATTTCCTGTTCCACCTCAGAGTTCATGCTATCTAGGCATTCTCTATCCATACGGAATACTTGAACCTGATTGCCAGCCACAATTCTTGTTTTTGTGCTAGTTGGTCTTTTTTCATCTTTGACGAGTAGGTCTAAGTTAATGCCTTTTTCCTGCATAATACCTTGAAGCTTCATTCCTTGGTCGTCTGTACCCACAATACTACAAAGCATCACTTCATTCTTCAAGCTAGCGACATTTGCAGCTATATTTGCTGCTCCACCTAGGTGGTATTCTTCATACTGGTATTCCACAATGGGTATGGGCGCTTCTTTGCTTACACGCTCCATTTTGCCATACACATAATGGTCCGCCATCGAATCTCCCACCACCAAAATGCTTTTATTTCCTTGACCTTCGTCCATATGGATACCTCCTAAATATATAACATTATTATATCATGCTTTGAACTGGATGTGACATAAAGTGCCATATTATGAGGAGCTAATGAGTAAAGAAAACCGCATATTTTGGTTCTCGCCTTTGAGTCATATTATATTATATGTAAACAAATAAAAGAAAGCCCAAGGAACGAATTAACGTTCCTTGGGCCAATCTTCATTTTATTCGCCTAACAATCTAGGCTACCTTATTTTTTACCACCTATAAGATAGTAACAGTTACGGCAGCATAGGAGTGGCAGGTGCGTAGAAATATAAACCTGAAACATCCATCAAGTCATCTAAGATATCTTGGTCAACAACAGCCAATACTACAATTTTATAGTCATCATCAAGAACTACAATAACGTAGTCTGAAGTGTTCAAGTCATCAGCACTGATCACTTCACCACCGTCAGTCAAGTCAATGATCAAGGCATCAATATCTCCATCGTCCAATAGGAAGTCGTAGTTTTCGTTGTTCACGTTACGTGCATCCCACTCGCCGATATCAATGGTGTTGTCAGAGTTTACAGCGCCTGAAGGCAATTGGCCATAAACATACTCAGTAACTATGGTCAAGCTATCAACATCATCACCAGACATGTCATATTCGAAAATGGCATTTTCTAGGCTAGAGCTTACCAACACGTCTTCGTTGTATACATAGGAAGCAACGCCGCTTTCAGTAATCAACTCAACGTAGTAGTCGCTACCAGATTTCCAAGAATCAAGGAATCCAGCATAGATACCGTCTGTTACAGTTAGAGCGTCAGTCAGTACTACGTAGTCAATGTCGCCATCATCTACAACAGTGTAACCAATCGATCCAGTACCGAAGTCAGCATCTGCTACATCGCTCCAGTCAGTCATCATCCAATCATCTGAATCTGACTCTGAAATGTCAAAGAATAAGGTTCCAGAAACTACTTTGTCTTCATCAATTCTTGAATAATCATCATCAATATCACTAGCGGAAATAAGTCCTTGAGAGAACATATCGATGCTGTCGATTTCTCCATCATCATTCAATGAGAATTCTACAATGTCACCTTTTGAAACAGAGTTATCGTATATGTCAGATACTATGCCATCTAATGAACCTTCAAAATTAATTTCAACATCACCGTCTTCAATGTAATAAGTAGCGATTTCGCCAGTTGCAAGGAAGAGTTCGATTCTGTATTCGTCTTCAAATCCGCCAAATGCTGCTTCGATTTCGCCAGTTGCTACACCAACATCAGAAGCACTGCTTGAGCCATCAATATCTCCGGAAATAGCATATACATTACCAAATCCATCAAGCATAAGAGCTACATCTTCATCTGAGAAGTCTTCAAACAGGGTAAGAACGTCTTCAGAAGTACCATCACTGAATTCAGCACCGTTGTCTTCTGAGTAGAACCAAACATTAGCACCTAAGTCATAGGTAGTTCCGTTAACTTTTACATCGTCAGAACTGAAGCGAGTCATTTCACCTTCAACCATGTCTCTTACAACATAGATTGCGATGTCTTGGTCGATGTCGCTATCACTGTTGTTGTCAACTTCGTTCCAGTAAACAACATCCCACTCTTCAATGTCTTCTAATGAGTCAACACCGTAAACAACTACTCTGTCATCGTCAGTATTAACGAGTAAGGAGCCATCATCTGCGCCGTCTTTTTCCATCAGTTCAGCAAATTCATCATCGAAGTCAACTTCGTCAATCAACATGCTTGCCATATAGTCATAATCAGTAACGTCGATAAGAGTAACATTGTCATCATCACCAAATGCGATTCTAACGTTGTCAAAGCCATCTGCTAATGGTCCCGGCACGTAATCAAGGCTGTAGCTTATGATTTCATCGTTTACGATAAGTACAGCGCCTTCTGCGTCATATTCATCGTCATCGTCATCAAATACCAATTCATCCAAAGCGTCAAATGAGTCAATGTTCAACATTTCTACGTCTGCCATATCATCAACAGCTACGATAGTGTCGTCATCAACATAGAAGTCACACATTACACCAATATAATCTCTTACATTGAAACCTACAGCTACAGTGTCAATATCGCTGTCGTTAGTAGAGATTTCTCTGTCTTCAATGTCAAGGCTGCTACCAAGAACTACGAAAGCATCGTCGATAATTACATCTTCAATTACTTCAAAGCCAAGTCCATCAAGAAGAGTATCATCATCCTCATTGAATTCACTATCATCAGAGTTCCATGATACTGTGTTCAAATCCAAAGCGGCACTAGCGAATACGAAAATGTCACCTCTCAAAGCAGCTGCGCCGCTAGTGAAGGTTACATCGTCCGTAATGTCAAGAGCTGAAGCTTTAACGATGTAGTTCAAAGGCCATGCGCCTGGAAGGTCGCCTTTGCCATAGCCTAATACGTTAAGAATCATTGTGATTGCTTCACCATAGGTTACGTCAGCATTCGGTCTAAAGCTTCCATCTGGATATCCAGATATCCAGTTTTGAGTTTGCGCTAGGTTGATGTAACCAGTGTACCATACGCTAGTTTTAACATCTGAGAAGGTAGAAGGTACATCCTTTAGGATGTCTGCTGCACTGCCCATACCTGAAAGCTCAGCTAAAATTACACACATTTCTGCTCTTGTAATGGTTTGGTCTGTACCGAGGCTACCATCTTCGTAACCATCGATAATTCCCAATCCCAACAATCTGTTAGCTGCATCATCAGCTTTATCAGAAAGTGCAAAAGCGGGAGTTACTGCTGCGAACAAAAAGATCAGAGCAATAACAACGGAAAGAATCTTGTTAGATTTTTTCATTAAATTTGTTTCCTCCTTGGATTTTTTAGTTGGCTACTTGGCTAACCAAACTATTTAATACTACATCTAAAAATACCATATTAAACAATACATTGTCTACTAAAATATCCTCTCCTTTTAATCAAGATTTACCTTTTAGGTTCACAACCTTCATGCATCCATCCACATCCTAGGACACACATTCGATTTTGTGAACAGATCCAGATATAGTGGTACCAATTAAATCGCCAAATAAAAGAAAGCCCAAGGAACGAATTAACGTTCCCTGGGCTTCACCTTTTCTAAAGGAGCCAATAATCTAGGCTTTTCCCTCTATTATTTTCTACCACTCAATAGGAGCGTAGAAATCTAAACCTGAAACATCCATCAAATCATCTAAGATATCTTGATCAACAACAGCCAATACTACAACTTTGTCGTTACTATCAAGAACTACGATAACGTAGTCTGAAGTGTTCAAGTCATCAGCACTGATAACTTCGCCGCCGTCAGTCAAGTCAATGATCAAGGCGTCGATATCTCCATCATCCAATAGGAAGTCGAAGTTTACGTTGTCAATGTTACGTGCATCCCACTCGCCGATATCAAGCGTATTATCAGAGTTTACAGCGCCTGAAGGCAATTGACCATAAATATACTCAGTAACAATGGTCAAGCTATCAACATCATCACCAGACATGTCATATTCGAAAATGGCATTTTCTAGGCTAGAGCTTACCAACTCATCTTCGTTGTATACATAGGAAGCAACGCCGCTTTCAGTAATCAACTCAACGTAGTAGTCGCTACCAGATTTCCAAGAATCAAGGAATCCAGCATAGATACCGTCAGATACAGTTACAGCGTCAGTAAGTACTACGTAGTCAATGTCGCCATCATCTACAACAGTGTAACCAATCGTTCCAGAATTGAAGTCAGCGTCTTTTACATCGCTCCAGTCAGTCATCATCCAATCATCTGAATCTGACTCTGAAATGTCAAAGAACAAGGTTCCTGAAACTACTTTGTCTCCATCGATTCTTGAGTAGTCATCATCAATATCACTAGCTTCAATAGATCCTTGAGAGAACAAATCAACGCTATCGATTTCACCATCATCATTCAATGAGAATTCTACGATGTCACCTTTTATAATGTCTACATTAGTGTATGCATCTGCAACCTCAGCGCCATCAACATCAACTTCGTCATCTTCGAAGTAGTAAGTAGCGGTTTCGCCAGTTGCAAGGAATAACTCGATTCTGTACTCATCTTCAAATCCGCCAAATGCAGCTTCGATTTCGCCAGTTGCTACACCAACGTCAGAAGCAGTACTTGAGCCATCAATGTCTCCGGAAATAGCATATACATCACCATATCCATCAAGCATAAGAGCTACATCTTCATCTGAGAAGTCTTCAAACAGGGTAAGAACGTCTTCAGAAGTACCATCACTGAATTCAGCACCGTTGTCTTCTGAGTAGAACCAAACATAAGCACCTAAGTCATAGGTAGTTCCGTTAACTCTTACATCGTCAGAACTAAAGCGAGTCATTTCACCTTCAACCATGTCTCTTACAACATAGATTGCGATGTCTTGGTCGATGTCGCTATCACTGTTGTTGTCAACTTCGTTCCAGTAAGCAACGTCCCACTCTTCAATGTCTTCCAATGAGTCAACACCGTAAACGATTACTCTGTCATCGTCAGTATTAACGAGTAAGGAGCCATCATCTGCGCCATCTTTTTCCATCAGTTCAGCAAATTCATCATCGAAGTCAACTTCGTCAATCAACATGCTTGCCATAGCGTCATAATCAACAACGTCGATAAGAGTAACATTGTCATCATCGCCAAATGCGATTCTAACATTGTCATAGCCATCAGCTAACATTGAAGGAACGGAATCAAGATCATTATCAACAATTACATCATTTATGATCAGTACAGCGCCTTCTGCGTCGTATTCATCATTGTCATCATCAAATACCAATTCATCGATATCATCAAATGAGTCAATATCCAACATTTCTACATCTGCCATATCATCAACAGCTACGATGGTGTCATCGTCTACATAGAAGTCACACATTACACCAATGTAATCTCTTACATTGAAGCCTACAGCTACAGTGTCAATATCGCTGTCGTTAGTAGAGATTTCTCTGTCTTCAATGTCAAGGTTGCTACCAAGAGCTACGAAAGCATCGTCGATAATTACATCTTCAATTACTTCAAAGCCAAGTCCATCAAGAAGAGTATCATCATCTTCATTGAATTCACTATCATCAGAGTTCCATGATACTGTGTTCAAATCCAAAGCGGCACTAGCGAATACGAAAATGTCGCCTCTCAATGCAGGTGCTTTGCTAGTGAAGGTTACATCGTCCGTAATGTCAAGAGCAGAAGCTTTAACGATGTAGTTCAAAGGCCATGCGCCTGGAAGTTCGCCTTTACCATAACCTAATACGTTAAGAATCATTGTGATTGCTTCGCCGTAAGTTACTTGAGCATTCGGTTTGAATGTTCCATCAGGATAACCAGAGATCCAGTTTTGAGTTTGAGCTAGGTTGATGTAACCAGTGTACCATACGCTAGTTTTAACATCTGGGAAAGTAGAAGGTACATCCATTAGGATGTCTGCTGCACTACCCATGCCTGAAAGCTCAGCTAAAATTACACACATTTCTGCTCTTGTAATGGTTTGGTCTGTACCGAGGCTACCATCTTCGTAACCATCGATAATTCCCAATCCCAACAATCTGTTAGCTGCATCATCAGCTTTATCAGAAAGTGCAAAAGCGGGAGTTACTGCTGCGAACAAAAAGATCAGAGCAATAACAACGGAAAGAATCTTGTTAGATTTTTTCATTTGATTTGTTTCCTCCTTGGATTTTTTTTAGCCTGCCGAATGGCAGAACTATTCCATTTGATATTATATCTAAAAAGGCCATTCAAAACAATATATTTAGCGAAATAGATTGTTTGAATAACTCCTTTCGATAATCTTCATAGTGAACTACGTGTATCTCTTCTGTTTTCTTGCAAAAAAGTTGAAGATTTTTTAAAATAATTCAATTTTCTACCAATTATTCCGTTTTCCTTGACATCAGGATTTCTTGATAGCCCTTTTTTGTCTCTTCACCGCCAACATGAATCGCGGCAAAACCATAAGCCGTTTAAATCTAGACGGTTGAATCAAGGCTCTATATAGCCACTCCAACCTAAGCTTTTGAAAAAATTCAGGTGCTCTTTTTAATTCCCCAGAAATCACATCTAAAGAACCACCCACTCCCACAGCCACCAGCGAAGGCAGCTCTTTTAGAGAAGACTCAATCCAGTATTCCTGCCTAGGAGCACCAAGAGCGACAAACAGGAGATCCGGTTCTTTCTTTTGAATATCTTGTAGTAGTTTTCCTTGTTCGTCCTCTTTGATATAACCATGCGTTGAGCCCACAATATTGATCCCTGGATACGTTTCGCGAATATTTTTAATCGCCCTTTCAAGAATTTCAGGTTTAGAACCATAGAAATAAATCTTATACCCTTTTTTAGGAGACTGCTTTAACAGATTATTTAAAAGGTCAATACCAGTTACCCGCTCCTTGCAAGGTGTGCCCAATTGTTCAGAAGCCCATACTATCCCGGTGCCATCCGGGGTCACCAAATCACAACCATTGATGGTCTCCATTAACCTCGAATCATGCAAGGCCTGGTATAATATTTCTGCATTTAGGGTATTTACTTGCATACGTTCCTTACTAGCAATCGCTTGTCCTATGCGAGACACGGTCTCATCCATTGAAAGATTGTCGATGCCTACCCCCAATATTTCGATCTTGCTCATATTTCGTTTGTCTCCCCTTACTTCACCAACTCTAGCATTGCTTCTATATATGAGTATTAAATCCTCTAATTTAGATGGAATGAACTAGCCAAACTGCTCTTTTGTACATTTTGATATTCCTAAATCGTTATTTTGGTAAAAAAGCCGCGATTACTCGCAGCTTTACACTTCCATCGTCTCGTTACTCAGCAATCGTTTCATCCACTTCCTCAGGATCTTCATCTTGAACATCCGTACCCTGGAAATTCTCCACCAAATCAAGTGCTTTTTCTTCATCTGCTATGATGTACCAGAGCCCATCGATTTTCTTAGATTCTCCAGGAATGGTTGCCACCTCTATGCTATCCACATCCAAATCCATCATCGAGGTTGCAATGTAGAGAAGCTGGGTTGCACTAAGGTCAGTCACCGTCATGTCATTGGCCGCACCAACTAACTTGGTCGCCGTCCACAGGTTCTTGGTGTTCAGGGCTTTTTTGGCCAATTCCTTTAGAAACTGTTGCTGTCTAGCAATCCGTACAAGGTCTCCCCCATCGGAGCGGTAACGCACAAACTGCAGAGCCTTATCTCCATCTAAAGTTTGTACACCTGGATATAGGTCAATTCCCTCACCTGGGTAATACATACGTGATGGAACTTCCAATTCAATACCACCTAGGGCATCCACCACATCTTTAAATCCTTCAAAGTCCACTTCGACATAATACTCCACGTCTGTTCCCAAAAAACCATTAATGGTCTCCATCACCAGATCCGCGCCTCCGTAAGCGTGGGAATGGGTAAACTTTTCATATCCGTAACCAGGTATGTTTACTCGTGTGTCTCGGGGAATGGAAAGCAATTTCACTGAAGGCTCATTCATATCAAGAAAAGCCAACATCATCGTATCCGATCTAGACCCAGGCGCTGCCGCCCGATAATCCACACCTAGCACCAACAAGGTAAGCTTATTATCCTTAAACAGATAATCTGGTTGATCCGGGGAAACCCCTGGTTCTTCACCAGGTTCTTCAACGCCCGGCTCATTGCGTCCGATCAATCCAATTTCCTTGGCTATTTGGTAGCCTGAAATCCCTACAATTAAAATAGTCACCGCCACAATCATGGCGGCAATGCCATATACTCTTTTTCCTTTACTTCTTTTCATAATAATCCTTTCAGGGATACTGATGGTACCAGTGCAAGCACTTCCCCATTTCGACGACAGGAGATGGGAATAGTTCCCATCTCCTGCAAATAATATTTTTTTATATAATGCAATTAAACTATTTTTCTTCTAATATACTCTTCTTGCTTTGGCATCTGCTCCGAAAGTATCTACCATATCAAGTGCTTTACCCGTTCCGATGGCTACACAACTTATGGTATCTTCCGCTACGAAAAACGGAACATTCATTTCTTGGGTTAAACGTACGTCTAAGCCCCTCAACAATGAGCCTCCACCAGTCATAATAATACTCTTATCTAGAATATCTGCCACCAATTCCGGTGGTGTTTTTTCAAAGACCTCTTTGACTGCTGTAATGATAGATTGCACTGAATCCTCCAGCGCCCTATATATCATTTGAGAATCCACTTCAATAATCTTGGGTAATCCCGTCACCAAGTCCCGGCCACGTACTTCTGCTACGGTAACTTCCTCATCGCTAGGCATGTAGGCTGAGCCTACTGCAATCTTCAAGGCTTCTGCCGTACTTTCACCAATTAAAAGATTATGCTCTCTTCGCGTATAACGAACAATCGCCTCATCAAAGCGATCTCCTCCTATTCGCAAGGAGGTAGAATAAACGGTTCCACCCATGGAAAGCACCGCAATATCTGTGGTTCCACCACCGATGTCTACCACCATATTGCCTTCCGGTTTGGTAATATCAATACCAGCTCCAATGGCCGCAGCTAACGGTTCTTCTATTAGATAGGCTTCCCTAGCACCAGCCTGTAAGGCTGCATCCTTGACTGCACGTTCTTCTACACCAGTCACTCCAGATGGAATACAGACCATCACTTTATGCTTAAAAAAACGTCTACGCCCACAAGCCTTTTGTAGAAAATGGCGAAGCATACGCTCCGTCATATCAAAGTCTGCAATCACACCTTCACGAAGCGGACGTATGGTCACGATATTCTCCGGTGTACGGCCTAACATTCTTCTAGCCTCTTTACCGATTGCCACAATTTCATTGGTTCTTTTGTCTAACGCTACTACCGATGGTTCTTGCAAGACAATACCTTTGTCTTTGATATATACTAGCACCGTTGCCGTTCCCAAGTCGATTCCAATGTTTTGTCCAAAATTAAAGAGCATGTTTTACCCCCCTAGGCAATGCGTTCCGCACCGGACTCATCGTCCTTTTCTACAATACGGATATCCGCTCCCACGCTGCTAAGTTTTTCAACAAGGCCGTCATAACCTCTTTTTATATGCTTGATTTCCTTGATTTCTGTAACACCTTCGGCCATCAACCCTGCAATAACTAAAGCCGCACCAGCTCGTAAATCTGTAGCCTTCACTACTGCGCCGGTAATTCTCTCTGCCGGTTGAACCACAGCCGTATGGCCTTCAGTCGTAATATTGGCTCCCATCTTTTTCAGTTCGTCTACGTGCATAAAGCGATTCTCAAACACCGTCTCAGAAATAACACTGGTGCCCTCTGCTCTCATTAGAAGAGCCATCATTTGCGCCTGCATATCCGTTGGAAAACCCGGATAAGGCATCGTCTTAATATCCACAGCCTTCAAAAGACCATCCGATTTAATCCTTACGCCATCTGCCTCTTCTTCAACGATTACACCGGCTTCACGTAGTTTGGCTACTACTGGCTTGAGGTGGTCAATAATGACGTTTTCAATCAGCACTTCGCCACCAGCCGCTGCAGCCGCTGCCATGTAGGTTCCAGCTTCTATTCTGTCTGGGATGACAACATGGTTACAACCCTTCAATTCGGATACACCTGTAATCTTAATAATGTTGGTGCCAGCACCAGATACCCTAGCTCCCATGTTGTTCAGGAAGTTGGCCAGATCAACAATCTCCGGTTCTTCCGCCACGTTCTCAAGAATAGTTTGTCCTTGGGCCAAAGCACCCGCCATCATTAGGTTTTCTGTAGCTCCAACACTAGGGAAGTCAAGATAGATTCTTGCACCCACTAGCTTATCTGCATAAGCCGAAATAGAACCGTGTTCCATCACGATTTCTGCACCCAAAGCCGCAAATCCCTTCAAATGAAGGTCAACTGGTCTAGAACCAATGGCACAACCACCTGGAAGTAGCATTTTGGCTTTACCATAACGCGCAAGAAGCGGCCCCATCAAGAGAAAACTGGCCCTCATTTCGCCTGCGTTCTCACTAGTCGCTTCCGTAGTATTTACCAAATTGGTATTAATATTCAACTGTTTATTTCGTCTCTCAACCACAGCACCAATCGATGTCAGCATGCTACATATTGTATTCACGTCCGCCAAATAAGGCACTTCGTGAATCTGCGAACTACCTTTTGCCAATATGGTTGCTGCTATAATTGGAAGCACAGCATTCTTTGCTCCCTCGATACTGATCTTACCGTTGAGTCTTTTTCCACCTTGAATTATAATTCTCTCCAAAGCACCCTCCACACTCTTCCTAAAACTATATGCTAGCCGGCTATACCGGTGAATATCTAGATAAAACTAATACTTAATTAGTATATAACAAAAACGCTTTATCATCTACGTTAAAATCCTATAAAGCCCTACTTTTCTAGCCTTAATATGCAAGCTATGTTACCACGATTTTATTAACTTGACAAATATTTAATCCACACATTCGTATCTGTAACAAAATAACCTATTCTTTACCAGATATTAGCACAATACCAGTCAAGCCACAAAAAGGCCGGTGCCTTTCGGCATCGGCCACAATCCTTTTCTCTATGCTCTTTTTTTATTCAGCCAAGTGCGTCCAATATCTATATGATTTGCTACAGTCGTAGGCGCTGGGCCTCCAGTAAGCACTCGTTTCTCTACGCACTCATAGATGTCTATCACTTCATAGATATCTTCCTCAAAGGCAGGTGAATAATTACGGTATTCTTCGATACTCAAGTCTTCTAAGACTCTACCTTCCTCAATGCATTTGTAAACCAACTGACCCACAATGCCATGCGCCTCACGGAACGGTACATTCTTTTTAGCAAGGTAATCGGCTACATCCGTAGCATTGGTGAAACCGCCTTTGGCTCCTTGAGCCATATTGTCCTTCTTAACTTTCATGGTCCCCAACATCGGTGTAAGCGTTAAAAGAGATTTTTTGACTGTATCCACAGTGTCAAAAAGTGCTTCCTTATCTTCTTGCATATCCTTGTTGTAGGCTAACGGTAGTGATTTTAGCATGGAGAGAGAACCCATCAAGTTACCATACACTCTACCCGTTTTACCTCGAATTAACTCCGCCACATCCGGATTCTTTTTTTGAGGCATAATGGATGATCCGGTAGAGTAGGCATCGTCTAGCACGACAAAGGAAAACTCATCGCTAGCCCATAGAATGATTTCCTCACAAAGTCTAGAGAAATGCATCATCAAAATACTGGATGCAGATTCAAACTCAAGCAGATAGTCCCGATCTGATACTCCATCCAACGAGTTTAGGGTGATTTCTGCAAAATCTAGCTCTTCCCGTACCATATCTCGGTTTAGCGGAAAAGTTGTACCTGCCAGAGCACCCGAACCGAGTGGCATCACATCGGCCCGCTTCAAGGTGTCAGAAAAACGTCCATAGTCGCGTCTAAACATCTCAAAATATGCCATCAGATGATGGGCCAGGGTAATCGGCTGAGCCTTCTGCAGATGGGTGTATCCAGGCATGACGGTTTCCAAATTTTCTTCTGCAATATTCAGGATGGTTTTCTCCAAATCTAACAGAAGGTGCAAAATACTCTTAAGCTCCTCTTTAATGAACAACTTACCATCCAAGGCCACTTGATCGTTCCGGCTACGGCCAGTATGCAGCTTCTTGCCTACATTACCAACCTTCTCTGTCAGCAAAGTCTCCACATTCATGTGAATATCCTCTGCCCCAATCTCAAATTCTATCTTGCCTTCCTCAATCTCATGCATCAGCTCTTTCAAACCGGCAACCAGCACTTTTGCCTCTTCTTGTTCAATCACTCCCGTTTCACCTAGCATATGTGCATGCGCGATGGATCCCCGAATGTCCTGGGCGTAAAGTCTTGCATCAAAGGAAATAGAAGAATGGAAATCTTCCACCAACCGGTCCGTCTCCTTCTGAAAACGGCCTCCCCATAGTTTAGACATATCATACCTCCTTGGCACAAAAAGCCCCTAAGGGGCTTTTTGTTATACTCATATTCTCAATTATACTATTCTACTACTTTTGGAATTCCTTGTTTTTCTTATCTAGAATAGCTTGTACCTTAAGAGGCAGACCGAAGAGGTTGATAAACCCTTCAGAATCCTTCTGATTGTATACCTCATCTTCATTGAAGGTAGCAAGCTCTTCACTGTAGAGAGAAAACGGTGACTTGGTTCCTGCTACGGTGCAGTTGCCCTTGTAAAGCTTGATGCGAACCGTTCCCGTTACACGTTTTTGTGTCTCATCTACAAAAGATTGCAATGCTATTCTTAAATTAGAATACCATTTTCCAAAGTAAACCAACTCCGCATAGCGCGCAGACACCAATTCCTTGTAGTGCATCGTGTCACGGTCTAAGCAAATGTATTCTAACTCTTGGTGTGCTGTATAAAGAATGCGGCCACCTGGATTCTCATAAACGCCACGAGATTTCATGCCCACCAAACGATTTTCTACGATATCGTCTATGCCAACACCATTGGCAGCACCCAGCTCATTTAGCTTAGTAAGTAGGTCCAAACCTGACATCTTCTCACCATCAATAGCAACCGGATTACCCTTTTCAAAATCGATGGTAATGTAGGTAGGTTTGTCTGGTGCTTTCTCTGGGGTAGTACAGATATGGTATAGGTCATCCTTCGGTTCATTCCAAGGATCTTCCAAATCCATTCCTTCGTGAGATAAATGCCAGATATTTCTATCCATAGAGTAATTGTTTTCCTTGGTTACTGGAACAGGAATATTTCTTTCCTTAGCATACTCGATGGCTTCATCTCTAGACTTAATATCCCAAATACGCCATGGCGCAATAATCTTTAGGTCTGGGTTAAGAGCCTTGATAGTCAACTCAAAACGCACTTGGTCATTGCCTTTTCCGGTGCAGCCATGGCAAATCGCCTCAGCGCCTTCTTGCTCAGCAATCTCCACCAAACGTTTTGCGATGACGGGTCTAGCAGTAGCCGTGCCCAAAAGGTATTTATGCTCATATACTGCTCCAGCTCGTAGCGTGGGCCAGATAAAGTCTTCAACATATTCTTCACGCAAATCTTCAATATAAATTTTGCTTGCTCCCGTTGCGATGGCTTTTTCTTTCAATCCTGACAGCTCTTTTCCCTGTCCTACATCACCAGCAACGGCAATCACTTCATAACCATAGTTTTCTTTGAGCCAAGAGATAATGATGGATGTATCCAATCCACCAGAATAGGCAAGTACAACTTTTTTCATTACTTTCTCCTTCTTTTTTCTTTGAATATTTCTCAACTTGCTTCCGCTACCTATAGTCTACAGACTTCTTAGCAGATGGCAAGAGTTTTCTACATTAGCGCTGCTAGAACTGCTTTCTGAGCATGCATGCGATTTTCTGCTTCATCAAAAATCACCGAATGAGGACCCTCTAGAACTGAATCAGTCACTTCTTCGCCACGGTGAGCAGGCAAGCAATGCATCACGATAACATCTTTAGCTGCCTTTTTCAATAATTCATCATTGATTTGGTAACTAGAAAGTGCCGCCATTCGCTCTTTTGCTTCTTCCTCTTGTCCCATGGAAGCCCATACGTCTGCATACATTACATCCGCATCTTTGGATGCCAGTTCAATATCCGGGGTAATCAAAACACTACCTCCGGTTTTTTCGGCCACTTCCTTAGCCTGGTTTACAAAAGTTTCTTCCGGGCTATAACCAGATGGGGAGGCTATAACTACATCCATGCCCATCTTAGCTCCACCTACCATCAAGGAATGGGCCATATTATTGCCATCGCCGATATAGGTCATCTTCACACCCTTCAAATTCATACCCTTATGCTCGCGAATGGTCATTAGATCTGCCATTACTTGGCAAGGGTGCAGGCTGTCCGTTAGACCATTGATTACTGGTATATCAGCGAACTGGGCCAACTCTTCCACATCAGAATGTTTGTAGGTACGAATCATAATGCCATCGATAAATCTAGAAAGCACACGTGCCGTATCTTTAATCGGTTCTCCACGGCCCATCTGTAAATCATTGGCCGATAAAAACATCGGGTATCCACCCAGTTGCACCATACCGGCTTCAAAAGAAACACGAGTACGTGTTGAACTTTTCTGAAAAATCATTCCTAGGGTTTTTCCTTCTAATAGCTTATGGGGTTTTCCTTCTTTATGCATCTTCTTTAGCCAGTCACCTAAATCCAGCAGATACCCTAGTTCCTCTGGAGTGTAGTCATATAGCGCTAGAAAGTCACGGCCATTCAAGGCACTTGCAAAATCAGTTATACTCATTATCTTCCTCCTACTCTTATATTCGGGAGAGCACATCAGCTAGTTTCTGCATACCCTCGTCAATCTCTTGCTTCGTTATATTCAGTGCCGGCAAAAACCGTAGTGCTGTCGTGCCTGCCGTTGCCAATAGCAAGCCTTCCTGAAAGCAAGCCTGCATGACAGGTTTGGCATCCTGTCCCAGTTCAATCGCCAGCATCAATCCTTTTCCACGCACACCCTTAATAAAGGAATATTCATCCACCAGCTTGTTCAATTGGTCTCTAAAATAGTCTGCTGTTGCATTCATCTGTTCCATAAATCCGTCTTCTAGGATGGTTTGCATGACCGCCAGTCCAGCTGCACTAGCTAGTGGGTTTCCTCCGAATGTCGATCCATGATCTCCAGGAGACATGGACTTCGCTACCTCATCCTTTGCTAGAAAAGCCCCAATGGGAACTCCACCACCTAACGCTTTGGCCAAGGTCATAATATCTACTTCAATACCCAGATTCTGGTGGCCAAACAAGCTGCCTGTTCTTCCAAGCCCTGTTTGCACCTCGTCAGCAATAAGTAAAATATCCTTTTTCTTACAGTAATCGGCTATTTCACAAGCCACCTGCTTATCTAGCGGAAATACACCGCCTTCTCCTTGAATCGGTTCAAAAATGACGGCACATACGCTATCATCCACCTTCTTTTTAAATGCAGCTACATCATTTAAGGGAACGTAGTCGAATCCTTCAATCAAGGGTAGAAAATCTTTATGAAAATGGTCTTGACCGGTAGCAGTAAGTGTCGCTATGGTCCGACCATGAAACGATTTTTCCATTGTAAGAATCTTATGCCGTCCTTCGCCATATTTTTGAGCTGAATACTTACGAGCCAGCTTGATGGCACCTTCATTGGCCTCGGCTCCAGAATTACAAAAAAACACTTTGTCCAGACAACTATTCTGACATAGAAGAGCAGCCAACTGATTTTGCGGTTCTATCCAATAATAGTTTGAGCAGTGTAGCAGCGTCTCGGCCTGTTTTGTTATGGCTTTCGTAAGTACCGGGTTGGCATGTCCCAACAGGGTTACAGCGATCCCCCCTAAAAAATCTATATACTCTTTTCCATCAGCATCATACAACTTAGAACCCTGGCCCCGTACCATTGCTGCAGGAAATCGGCCGTAGGTATTCATCACATATTGTTCACCCATTTGTTTAATACTTTGGTTGCTCATTTTCTCCCCCTATTTCACGATCATGGTTCCAATACCAGAGGTGGTAAAGATTTCCAACAAAATGGAATGTGGTATACGTCCATCAATAATATGTACTCTTCCTACTCCATTTTCAATCGCTTCAACACAACATTCCACTTTGGGAATCATCCCGCCATTGATAACGCCTTCTTCTATCAAAGAGTCTACTTCGTTCACATTGAGTGAAGAATAAAATTTCTTTTCATCTCCACGATCGTCATAAATACCTTCTGTATCCGTTAAAAGAACAAACTTATCTGCAGATAGTGCCTCCGCAACTTTACCAGCTACGTAATCTGCATTAATATTGTAGGTCTCATTTTCTTTGCTGATGCCAATGGGCGCAATGACCGGAACGTAGCCCTGTGCAATAATCTCACGGATGACAGAAGCCTTAATCGATTCCACTTCGCCTACAAAGCCAAGATCAATTTCGCTTTGGTTTCCATCCATATCTTTTTCATAATATTTTTTCTTTTTGGCCGTAATCAAGCCACCATCTTTACCAGAAAGCCCCATGGCCCTGCCGCCGTTTTGTTGGATTCCTGAAACAATTTCCTTATTTACCTTGCCGACAAGAACCATTTCCACGATTTCCATCACTTCTTCATCTGTTACCCGTAGGCCATTGATGAATTTACTTACTTTGTTAACCCTCTTAAGCATCGTGTTGATTTCAGGACCGCCACCATGTATCACCACAGGATTCATCCCCACATATTTCATCAATACGATATCCTGCATTACAGCATCTTTGAGTTCCTTATTAATCATGGCGTTACCGCCGTATTTAATAACCACAGTCTTTCCGTGGAATTTCTTAATATAGGGTAAGGCTTCCACCAAGATGGCGGCCTTTTCTTTGGCTTTATACATTTCTTCTCCATTCCGCCTCATACTTATCAGCGTATGTATCTCGAAAAACTCAAGTAGATAGTCTACCACTTTTTTCAAGCGTTTCCCAAAACACTTCCAGTTTATTTGCCTTAACTTCTGTAGTCAGCATTGATGCGAACATAATCATACGAAAAATCACAACACCAAGCAGTTGCCTGCGCCTTTCCTTCTCGCAAAGAAACATTAAAAATTATCTCTTTCTCCTTCAAAATAGAAGATGCCTCTTGCTCAGAAAAATCGATACCAGCTCCATTTTTCGCCACCATAATTTCTCCAGCAACAGAAGCCATTGAAATATCTACACCATATGGGTCAAACTGAACGCCACTATATCCAGCTGCACACAGCACCCGACCCCAGTTGGCATCTTCCCCAAAGACTGCGGTTTTGACTAAGTTGGATCCACAAATGCTTTTGGCAATCGTTCTTGCATCTGTCTCGGTTGCAGCACCACTAACCTCAACTGTCACCAATTTGGTAGCTCCTTCCCCATCCTTTGCTATGGACACAGCAAGATAACGGCATACCTGATAGAGCGCTTGATAAAAATCCGCATACGCTGGGTCTGATTCTGATCGAATAATCTGATTATCTGCCATGCCATTGGCTAGGCAGAATAAACTATCATTGGTAGACGTATCCCCGTCTACAGTTATCATGTTGAATGTCTTATCGGCTACTTCTTTCAACATTTTTTGCAAACATCCTGCTTCAATATTAGCATCTGTCGTCACAAAGCCCAGCATAGTTGCCATATTGGGATGAATCATACCCGAGCCTTTGCTCATCCCACCAAGAGTTACTTGTTTTCCATCTATCGTCAATTGCAGGGCAATCTCTTTTTTCATGGTATCAGTAGTCATGATAGCTTGTGCAGCATCACTACCGCCCTCATCGCTTAGACCGGCAACCGCTTTCTTGATTCCCACTTCAATTTTTTCCATAGGAAGCTGATAGCCTATTACCCCAGTAGACGAAACCATCACCAATTTGGAATCGATCCCTAGCTCGCGTCCTGCCAGTTCTGCCGTTTTAACGGCATTTTTATATCCTTCTTCACCAGTACAAGCATTGGCATTGCCTGCATTCACCACCACAGCTTGGGCCCTACCTGACGTAAGCATTTCCCGGCCATACAGTACTGGTGCTGCAGCCACAACGTTCTTGGTAAAAACCGCAGCCAGGCTACATGGACAATCTGAATAAACTATGGCCATATCTGTTTTTACCTTTTTTAATCCGCAATGTACGCCAGATGCTTTAAAGCCAATCGGGCTGGTTACGCTGCCGGAAGGAATACTATTACATTCTATATTCTCTACATTATCTTTCATTTTACACCCTCTTTTCTAGGGGAACATGGGCGCCATCGTTAGCCCCATGGTCTCTTCTAAACCAAATAATAGGTTCATGTTTTGGACAGCTTGTCCTGATGCACCTTTAACCAAGTTGTCTATTGCCGAAACTACAATTACTCTTCCTGTCCTGTCATCCTTCTGAATCTGGATGTGGCATTGGTTAGAGCCATATACCCATTTAGTATTGGGAAAGGTTCCCTCGCGTAGCACTTGTACAAAAGGTTCCGACTGATAGCTTTCACGATAGGCTTCTTGCAATTTTTCCTGACTGATATCTTCTGCCAAATTGGCCACCATGGTACTCAAGATTCCTCTGGTCATAGTCACCAAATGTGGTGTGAAATTGACCATTACATCCTGCCCTGCTACTTTGCTCAGCTGTTCCTCAATTTCAGGTGTATGCCTGTGCGTTGCGATACCATAAGCCTTAATTGAATCATTCACCTCGCAGAAATGTGAACCAAGCGCCAATTTACGCCCTGAACCTGAGGTACCTGACTTGGAATCAATGATGACGCTCTTAGGATCAATCCACCCACGTCTTAGTATCGGTGATAGACCCAAGATCACACTAGTGGGATAGCAACCAGGGTTACCCACGATCTTCGTTCCGGGTATGTCTTTCCGATTAATCTCTGGCAAACAATAGCGAGCCTTTCCCAAGATATCTTCTCCGGTATGCTCTACTTTATACCACTTCTCGTATACATCTTTTTCCCTAAAGCGAAAGTCCGCTCCCAAATCAATAACGGGTTTCCCCTGTAATAGCCCTTCACGAGCAACCGGGACAGCATGGCCGTGTGGCAATGCAAGGAAAACTACATCTGCTTTATCAAAAATTTTCTTAGGGTCTCCCGTTTCTAGCACGTCTTCCATTATGCCGGTTTTGTCTGGATATATATGATGAAACGCTTCACCTGCATGACTATGTGATGACATACCCACAATCTTTGCCTCTGGATGAGCACTCAATATTCTAACTAATTCAACACCGGTATAACCAGTGGCTCCAATAATTCCTACCTTAATCATACTGTTCCTCCATTCTGAACATTTATAATTATACATTCATATGTATAATAATACAATATCTTTTTTATACTTTTTTTGATTTCTATATCTCGACAATTAGAGCCTTCCATTTCAATACTTCTTAGCCCTTAATCACTAGTTCTACGCTTTCTTGCGAGTCTTTTTATTTTTAAAGCAACGTTACCCTATAAATGGAAAGACATGGTTATTCAACTATATTCGCGTCGAATAGCCATGCCTTTCGTTAACACTTTTGGCACTTGCGTACCAAAGTCAATTTTAAACTATGCTCGGTAAACTCCAAGGAGTAGTCATCTGTCATCATGCCAACCAATGACAACTCATTTTCATCATCAATCTCACCTGCCAACTGCCAATAGTATTCTGCCACTTCATCTTGCCGATGCACGTTTAAGTATTCTTCAATACGACTCACTTGTTCGTCAGTAACGTCGATGTTAAACGCCTCAATTTCCACTATAAAGCCGTCCTCTTCATGAGTTACGCTCATGCAGGTCTTGTCACTTTTGTGCAACAGGCAAAAAGTCAGTACCTCGTCGGCAATCTTTGATACCTTTTTGATATCGTGTTTCATTTTACAAAGACTCCCCTTTCTTGAATGCATCAAATATTGGAATCAGCACCGCTGCAACTAAACCTCCGGAAAAGCCATTGTTAAATAAGTTGATTCCCCCATGTAAAGCACCAATATTCATAACCACCAAAAGATGAATAAAACCTGCGACTACGCCTGCTAGCATCCCATAGCTGCCTGCAATGGGAGCCAAGGTAGTTCCGAACAAAGCAGATATGACAATAGCTGTGGAAGAAATCTCCCAAATGCTCGTTGCCGCCGCCAAGTATACGCCCAACATGATGGGCAAGGCGTTCATAGGATGCTTTCCAAAAGCAGAAAAACCGATTACCGTGAATACTCCCGCCATAACAGGTCCATTGAAAGTACCATCCATAATCAAAACCACAAGCATTGAAAGGACACCCATAATACTCATATTGATAAAAGTAGGACCATAACCATCTAGTTGTGTAAAATCGGTAACCAGACGTCCCGACCGTTTCGTCAAATTTCTAATACCATCAATTTTCCAGTCATTATAGCTTAACCCCAAATAGAGTAGTCCTAGGCACACAACCAAACAAATCAGCATCAGTTCTCCAGAATATCCATTGGAAGCCAAACTTGCAGGAACCATTTCAATGCCATACGCATTCATAAAACCCACCAATATGGTTCCAACTAAACCTGCCGTAAAACCAATGTTGTAAATATTGTAACCAGCATGTACTCGTAAAAGATATGCAGATAATGGTGGCATGATGAAACCAATCAAAATCCCAGCCATTATGCCAATTGACAATCCCTGGGTAAACGTGAGCCCCGAATTAAACGCTAATTGGCTAACTACAGGTGAAATTCCTGTGCCCAACATAGACATAAGAATTACATTTTTAAAGGGTATCTCTTGGTAGCGAGTATATATATAGGCACCCAAATAAAGAGGTAAAATATTGAATAAATTGATACCCATAAAACAAAAGCCCATAACAGTAAAAAAGGTAGCCAATAGAGAACCATTGATTTGTATGTTCTGTCTAGAGATAATCCATAGATTGAAAGTAGATACTAGCCCAGCGTTGACTAGGGTTGCACCAATCCCCCCTACTACAATATAATCTGTTAATAACAAATCCGAGGTAAAAACAATTTTTTTAAGTCCTTCTAGCAGTCCTCCTACAGAGGTCTGCCCTAAACCGACAATCATCAAAAGCAATGGCAAAAATGCCATCAATCTCAAAATCTTAATCCGGTCCCTCTCCATGATCAAACGACTGTTTCTCATCGGCACTTCCTTTCTGTTCAATTAATTATGCACAGCTTGTTTTTCAGTCTCCTTTAATTTGTTCATTTCATGTATTAAAACCACACCAGTTGCCAACATCGCCAATACGTCAGCAATAGGATATGTCCACCAGATACCGTCGAATCCGATAAATGAAGGCAATATTAACACCAAGGGGATAAATAGCAAAATTTGACGAATTATTGAAAAAATTAGCGCAAGTATCGGCCGACCAAGTGACTGGAAGGAAGCGCTACCCACCATCTGTACAGATATGATTGGGAATACCATTGTCGTCATGCGTAAAGCTCTAGCTCCTTCACGAATCAAATCTGGGTCCTCTGTAAAAACAGCAAATATTTGCTGGGAAAAAAGCTGAGAACATAGCGCACCAAATAGAAGAAAACCTGTGGCCCACCAAATAGACAGTTTGACTGTTTCACGAGCTCGTTTCATTTGTTTAGCCCCAAAGTTGTAACTCAAAATAGGTCTCATTCCTTGAATTACGCCGAATACAGGCAACACCAAAAAGGTAAAAGCCCGGGAAAGTACACCTAATATAGCCAAACCTAAATCGCCACCATAGGAAACAACCACATTGTTGAGAATCAAAGCCTGCAAACTAAAGGTTGTTTGTCTAGCAAAAGCCGATACGCCAATACCCAAAATAGGTTTCACAATATTTTTCTTGAGCTTCAAATACTTTTTAGCAACCACCAGATGCTGGCCATGCCTAAATACGTAGTTACCTAGATAAATGGTACCTAAAACCTGCGCTAAACCTGTAGCAATAGCCGCTCCAGGCACGCCCCAGCCAAATCTCATAATAAATAGATAATCCATAATAATATTGAGGACACTGGTCATCATAATAGAACTCATTGCAATTCGAGCTTTTCCTTCAGCACGGGTTAAGTTTTCCCAAAGCACCTGGTAGGCCAGTACTATGTGAAAGGGTAAAACCCAAGTCATATACTGCTCCGCATAGACCAGTACTTCTCCGCTACCACCGAAAGCCTTAAGAATTTGGCCTTTGAAAAGCATCGCAAGCAAAATAAATCCGCCTACCATCAGACCAGTCAAGGTGTAACTATTTCCGATGCTGTAACTGGCATTCTCCTTATCCCGGCTTCCAAGATAGATGGAGAACATGGCCGAGCCTCCAGTTGCTAACATTATGATAATGGCAAAACTAATCATATTAATTGGAAAAGCAACTGTAATTCCAGCAAGGGCATCGCTGCCTACACCTCTACCAATAAATATGCCATCCACCACATTATAGGTAGCATTGATGATCATACCTAGAATTGCGGGAATGGATAATTCCCGCAATAATTTTCCTACACGTTCCGTACCCAATCGGTCGGTTCTTAATTCACTCATGTTATTCTACCTCCGTCAGAAGACGGCCGAATCATTGATACGCCTTCTTTTGTCATCCTACTGTTGTCCTTATACTTGTTCAGCCAATTTTTTAGCAATCTCATATAGAAGTGCTGTTCCACTACCTGTTGCGCCTTTTTGTTGTATGCTACTCGGTTTTTCAGTGTAAGAAGGTCCCGCAATATCCAAATGAATCCACGGTTCCTCATTCACAAACGCGCCAACAAACAGGCCTGCCGTAATCGCGCCAGCATAGCGCCCCCCAGAGTTGCTTATATCTGCTTCTTCAGATTCATTAAACTCTTTAAATTCCTCAAAAGCCGGTAATCTCCAGATTTTTTCTCCAGCTTCCTCCGATGCAGTTTCAGCAAGGGCATAGAAATCATCATCTGTAGATACCACAGCCGTCACAGTTTGCCCCAAAGCCACTTCAGCAGCACCCGTCAAGGTTGCAATATCAATAATGCGCTCAGGTTTCTCAACTTGGCTTAAATAGGTTACTGCATCGGCCAAGGTCAAGCGTCCTTCTGCATCCGTATTGGCAATAAATATGGTTTTCCCGGACATACTGTCGATGATATCTCCCGGGCGATAATTGCCTGCACCAATGGCATTTTCACAAGCAGCAACGACGGCAACCACATTAACTTTGACATGATTTCGTGCCAAGGCTTCCATCATTGCTATGGTGGCAGCTGCACCACCCATATCTGTTTTCATAGTCTTCATGTGGTCTGAAGGTTTCAATGACAAGCCACCCGTGTCGTACATGATGCCCTTCCCAGCGATACCCAGTTGCATCTTATCTGACTCCGGGTTACCTTGATAGCGCATCACAATGAAACGTGGCGGATTAGCGGATGCTCCCGCAACAGCTAAGAAAGCTTGCATATTTAGAGACTCGATTTTTTTCTCATGGAATACTTCTACAGACAAGGATTCATACTCCTGTCCCAGCCCATGCGCAAACGTTGCCAAGTCATCTGCACTTTGGCGATTGGCAGGTTCGTTCACTAGATCTCTTGCCAAATTCACTGCTTCCGCAATCACCATTGCTTCTTGTACATTTTGAGCAGCTTCTTCTGGAAGTGCCTCTAATACCATTTTCACGGTTACCAAGGACGGCTTCTTATCTTCTTCACTTTTGAACTTGTCAAAACGGTAGTCTGCTAGTACGCAGGCTTTGGTAGCCAGGCGCAGATAGGGGATTTCACAAAATGCACCCCGCAAAATAATTTCTGCTGTAGTAGCCTTATTGCGTGCTGCTTCTTTCACCCCTAGGCCAATCGCTTTTTCAAAAGACTCTTTGTCATTTTCTTTAACACCCACAAAGACAACGGCCTGGTATACAGAATTTTCCTTGATGTAGCTAAAATAACTTTCTTGTGGTTTGGCGCTAAATACTCCCTTTTTGCCCAAATTTTCCAGCAAAGCAATTTCCTCAGAACTGATACCTGCATAGGCATCTCGAACCAAAGGGATGATCCGGATTTCGCCAGGTCTTCTGGCTTCATCTTTTGTTAAGATTCTAAATTCCATATCGCACCTCTTTCTTTATTCAAATACAGGCTCGCCGTCTTTAATGACAACAAGGCCGTCAATAATCAATGTGGGATTCGTTATGATGCCATCCAAATGAGAGTCTGCTTGAACGGTGCCCCCAAAGGTAGAATTATCGCCTAACGCGATATGCACTGTGCCCAAAACTTTTTCGTCCTCGAGCACTGCACCTGTGATGGTGGCATAGGGGTTGGTTCCTATTCCTAGCTCGGCCACATTTCTAGCTCCCTCACCATAGGAAGAAAAGATATTCTCAAGCCATCTTGCCCCATCTCCCTTAGCCTGTACAGCCAAGCCGTCTTTAATCTCAATTTGTAATGGTTTTTCAAGGAGCCCTATTCCCGACATAGAAGCATCAAGGACCAAAGTCCCTTCCGCACTTCCTTCTACTGGTGCTATGTACGCTTCACCAGCGGGTAGGTTCCCAAAGGATCCTGCCGTCCTAATCATCCCATCATCATTGGCTGCTTTTCGACCAAGAATGGAAAAGGTAAGGTCAGTTCCTGCAGGGCTTACTAGTTGCACTTCACTACCCGAATCCAAAATTTCCTTAAACGCCGCTCCCAATTCATGAATTTTTGTATAGGACTTCGTTAAAGTACGCTCAACCATATCCTTGGTAATACCCGGCATACTGGCTACGCGCGCCCCGCACTTGTTGGCCTCAAATCTGGCTACAGTATGTGACAGGGATTTACTAGTTGCAAGAATCAGTACATCCGCAGTGCACATCAGGTTAGCAATGGCTTTGGGTGGCTCTTGTCCATTATTTTCTCTTTCATCCATTTCCACCAAAATACTTTCCGTGGCAATATTCTTAGCATAATCATGGAAAGACTGACCTATTTCACGCGTACCTTGGTCTACCACTATGACCACAGTCTCGTCAGGCTTAAGATTCATACATTCCATAAAAACCACTTTACTGCTCTTTTCTTCATTCATGATCATCACCTCTAGTCTAAATCGTTCATCTTCGTTATAATATGGATAGTTTCACAGGAGGATATTATGACACTACACTATAAAATTGCAATCCATATACTTTATTACTATATGAAAATCTTTCGTCGCATGGAAATTCGTGGTCTTGAAAACATCCCTGATCAAGGGGCTGTCATCTTCGCTTCCAACCACATTAGTATGCTTGATCCTTTCGTAATGGGTGCGGCAGCCAGAAATAAGTCGATTGCCATCATGGGTAAAAAAGAACTATTCTTTTTTCCCCTTGGACAAATATTAGGAGCCTTTGGTGTTTTTCCCATAGATAGAAAAGGAAATGCAACTAGTGCCATACGAACCGCTATTAAAGTTTTAAATGATGGTCTTTCTATGGGCATCTTTCCTGAAGGTACCCGGAACCAATCCAACGCACCGCTATTGCCAGCAAAGCGTGGCATAGAACTAATTGCAAAGAAAACGGGGCGTCCAGTCATTCCAGTGGCCATCACTGGCTCGCGAGGTTTTTTCTCGAAACTGCGCATTCAATTTGGAAAACCCATCAATATTAAAGAAACTGACGATTTAGTAGGTCAGACCATGGGTTCCATAGAATCAATGCTTATGGAGCTCAGTCCTGCCCTCCGTCGACCCTAATATTTTCTCCTGTAATAAAAGATGATTCATCCGAACATAGAAACCATACCACGTTGGCGATTTCCTCTGGTCTACCGAAACGGCCCAGGGGGATCGCCTCTTTCAATATGTTGCGTTCTTCTGAATCATATACGGCATTCATATCCGTATCAATAACCCCAGGAGAAATCGCATTAACACGAATGCTGCTCGGCCCCAACTCCTTGGCTAAGGATTTGGAAAAACTTTCCAACCCGGCCTTGCTCGCGCTATAAACACTCTCGCAAGATGCTCCTTTTTCTCCCCAAATAGATGATATATTAACGATACTTCCACTTTTAGATTGAATCATTTGTGGAATTACGAGGTAGGTGTAGCGCATAGCGCTCATCAAATTAACCTGTATCAACTGCTCATAGCATTGGAAATCCACTGCATCAAACGGTCCTTGCACAGAAATTCCACAATTGTTAACCAGTACATCAATCTGTCCAAATCGCTCAAGGATGGCAGACACTGTATCCCTAGGCGACCCTTCATCATTCGCGTCCGTCTTCATTGCCCAAAGAGGATATTGTTCTAAAAGCTCCGAAGCAGCCATAATATCATCACGATAGGTGAAGGCTACCATCATTCCTTCTTGCGCCAAACGCTCTACTATGGCACGTCCAATCCCTCTACTGCCACCTGTTACCAATGCCACCTTCTTTTTCATAAACAAACTTTCTCCACTCCGTTTTTCATACGTATAGTCTACACAAAAAAACAACAATCGTATAGGTTTGTTGAAAAAAGGAACCAGCATCGAGCGTCGATTTCTGGTTCCTCAAATTAATGCTTATTTGGCTAATTGTAGTTTTATTTTTCTCTCATAGTCGGATACAGAAGTACGTCCCGAATGGAAGCTGCGTCCGTAAGCAACATAATCAAACGGTCAATCCCAATTCCCATGCCCCCGGCAGGTGGCATTCCGTATTCCAAGGCTTGAATATAGTCTTCATCCATGGGATGAGCTTCTTCATCACCCTTTGCTTTCGCCTCAACTTGTTGCAAGAAACGTTCCCTCTGATCCAAAGGATCATTAAGCTCCGTAAAAGCATTGGCCAATTCTCTTGCTGCCACAAAAGCTTCAAACCGGTATACCATGTGTTCGCGACCAGGTATTTTTTTAGCCAAAGGTGAAATTTCCAGTGGATAATCATAAATGATTGTCGGCTGAATCAATTCACTCTCAACCTTTTCTTCAAAAACCTCATTGAGCACAATGCCCCAAGAAGCATCCTTTTCCACATGGATATCCAGTGAATCAGCAATTTTTCTTGCAGCCTCATCACCTTCGACGCTTTCAAAATCAACACCTGTATATTTTTTGACAGCTTCAATCATGGTCATACGATTCCACGGTGCGGTAAAGTCAAGTTGGTTTTCCCCATATTGAACACGTTTAGTACCCAAGACAGTTTCACAAGCATATTCAACCATGCTTTCTGTGATTTCCATCATGTCCTCTACATTTGCATAAGCCTGGTACAGCTCCAAGAGCGTAAACTCTGGATTATGACGGGTTGAAATACCTTCATTACGGAAAACACGTCCCATTTCATATACACGTTCTAGCCCGCCAACCAGCAACCGTTTTAAATGTAGTTCCAAAGAGATTCGGTTATATAGCCGCATATCCAAGGCATTGTGGTGGGTTACGAACGGTTTAGCCGCTGCGCCACCAGGGATTGGGTGCAAAATGGGGGTTTCCACTTCAAGGAAATCACGTCCATCCAAAAAGTCACGAATGGCCTTTATCACACGACTTCGCACGATAAAAGCATCTTTCACTTCAGGATTCATAATTAAATCAACATACCGTTGACGATAACGTAATTCCACATCTTTTAATCCATGGAACTTCTCAGGCAGTGGGCGCAACGATTTGCTTAGCAAGGTCACGGAGTCTGCCTTTACAGAGATTTCTCCTCTTTGTGTCTTAAACACTTCACCAGTTAAGCCAATAATATCACCGATATCTAGCTTATTAAACAGGGCATAGTTGTTTTCGCCCACTCGGTCTAATCTCACATAAATTTGAATTCTTCCGGCAAGGTCTTGGATATTGGCAAAAGAAGCCTTTCCATGTCCCCGCTTGGCCATAATGCGTCCAGCCAAGGATACCGTCTTACCTTCTAGTGCATCAAAGTCATCCATAACTTCTTGTGATTTATGGCTGATTTCGAACTTTTGTCCAAATGGATCTATTCCTTCTTCGTATAACTGCGCCAATTTTTCACGACGAACCTGCATCAGTTCATTTAATTCTTCTATATTGCTTTCTTCTAACTTTTCTTCAACTTCCATGTCTGCTCCTTTAATGCATCACACCTATTATTTTGTATTCCAAGTCGCCTTCAGGTGTAGGAACTTTGACAATCATACCACTCTTATTGCCCAGTACAGCTTTACCCACCGGTGATTCATTGGATATTTTGTTCATACTTGGGTCCGCTTCCATGGAACCTACTATGGTGTACTCCACTTGTTCGTTTAGTTCAAGGTCTTCCAATAGCACTTTGGTTCCTATGCTTACCTTGTCTTCGCCTACATTTTCCTCAATGATTTTCACATTGGATAGCTTCTTTTTAAGTTCTTGAATCTTACCCTCAATGAACGCCTGCTCATTCTTAGCATCCTCGTATTCCGAGTTTTCGCTAATGTCTCCAAAACTGATGGCTACCTTGATTCTTTCGGCCACGTCATGACGTTTTACGTTCTCATAGTATGCCAGTTCTTCTTCATACTTTTTTAAACCTTCCGCCGTAAGCAACACCTGTTTGTTATCCATATCCTTGTACCTCAATTTCTGCGGATTTGAACACTGTTATGACAACACTGCCCCAATATCAAAGAAATTATATACTATCTACCTATTTTGTCAACTCATAGAAACCTTTTCCTGTTGAATCTTCACCTTACCATCCAAGTAATTAATGACTAATTTGTCACCTGAAGAAATTTTATTATCTAGGATACCATCCGCCAGAATGTCCTCAATTTCGCTTTGAAGCAAACGGCGCAATGGTCTAGCTCCATATTCTTGGTCGAATCCTTTTTCAACCAAGTGTTCCTCCATTTCCGGCGAAAGACGAATATTAATTTTCTTTTCGTCCAAGCGTTTCTGGATATCCAACAACATTAAACCGAGTATTTTTCGTGAATCTTCTTTATTTAGGTAATCGAAGACAACAATTTCATCAATACGATTCAAAAACTCCGGTTTGAAGGCTTTCTTTAATTCAGCAAGCAGTTTTTCCTTGTTGCTCTTCTGCTTTTGGTTGGAGTCTGTCACAAAACCAACTGTTTTCTCCCTACGCAAGGTGGCTGCGCCAACATTCGAAGTCATAATCAATACAGTATTTCTAAAATCTACTTTCCGACCAGTAGAATCGGTCAAACGACCATCCTCCAATACCTGCAAAAATAGATTAAATACATCCGGATGCGCTTTTTCGATTTCATCAAATAAAATTACACTATAGGGCTTACGGCGCACTGCTTCGGTTAGTTGTCCCGCTTCATCATATCCCACATATCCTGGAGGTGCACCAATTAACTTGCTCACGGTATGCTTCTCCATATACTCTGACATATCAAAGCGAATCAAAGCATCCTCCTCGCCAAATAATTCTGCCGCCAGCGCCTTTGCTAGTTCCGTTTTCCCAACACCGGTCGGACCTAAAAATATAAAAGATCCCACTGGACGATTGGTATTTTTCAAACCAGCACGAGCTCTGCGAACTGCCTTGGCCACTGCTGTTACACCTGTATCTTGTCCAATTACCCGTTTATGCAGGTTGTCCTCTAAATTAGCAAGTTTTTCCATCTCCGACTCCCCTATCTTAGATAAGGGAATTCCGGTCCAACCAGCAATGGTAATGGCAATTTCTTCTTCATTCAATATGATATCGGTCTGGGCTTTATTTTGACTATAGTCTTTTCTTAGGGCTTCTACTTTCGTTTGGACTTCTTTCTGAGTATCCCGCAGTCTAGCAGCTTCCTCAAAGTCCTGCTCTGTAATCGCCTTGGATTTCTTTTCTGCCAGATCTTCCAATTCCTCTTCCAAAACAGGCAACTCATCCGGAACTTGGTACTTGGTCAGCTTAACCCTAGCAGCAGATTCATCAAGCACATCAATCGCCTTATCCGGTAAAAAGCGGTCCGTTAGGTACCGATGTGACAATTCAGCTGCTGCTCGAATGGCCCCATCAGATATGCGAATCTTATGGTGGGCCTCATAGCGGTCCTTCAGCCCTTGTAAGATCAATATGCTTTCTTTTACCGAAGGCTCTTCTATACGTACAGGCTGAAAACGCCGTTCTAGTGCGCCATCCTTTTCAATATATTTTCGGTATTCATCCAGGGTGGTCGCACCGATGCATTGCATCTCGCCACGCGCTAAAACTGGCTTCAAAATATTGGCCGCATCGACTGCTCCTTCGGCTGCACCAGCTCCAATCAAAGTATGCAATTCATCGATGAATAAGATAATATTCCCAGCTTCTCGAACTTCCTTTAAGATTGCCTCAAAACGTTCTTCGAACTCTCCTCTAAATTTTGAACCTGCAATCATGCCCGGCAGATCAAGCATCAAAATGCGTTTATCGAGCAATAACTCCGGGACCTTCTTTTCGGCAATCCGTAAGGCCATTCCTTCAGCCAACGCTGTTTTGCCCACACCAGGCTCTCCGACAACTACTGGATTGTTCTTGGTACGCCTTGACAGAATCTGAATAATTCTGTCCAACTCCTTATCACGTCCAATAACTGGATCAAGCTGGTTCTCCTTGGCCATTAAGGTCAAATCTCTAGTATATTTCTCCAAGGCTTTCACTTCCTTGGCTGCTTCACCCTTTTCATGTTCGGTTTCTTGTTGGTTCTCAGTAGACTCCTGAAAAACTTTTTGCAAATCTTCCATATAGAAATCATGATTTGATAAGATTTGGGCTGCTAGCCCTTCGCCTTCTTCTAGAATTGCTCCCAATATATGGTATGGATAAATAAACTTTTCCCCTAACATACTTCTAAGCACGTTGGCTCTTTGAACAATCATTTTGCTCCGTGGAGTATAGCCTATTTCCCCCTTAATGGGTTCTGCTTTTCCAGTTAAGCGCACAACTTCCTCACGCAGTGAGACGAGTTCAATGCCAGCACTACGTAAAGCGTCACTGCCAAATCCTTTTTCCTCGTGCAACAAACCCAGCAAGAGGTGCTCCGTTCCTATATAATTATGCCCTAGCGCCTGCGCCTCTCTTCTAGCATTCAGTAAAACGCGTTTAGTCGCTTCAGTATATCTTTCCATTTCTATTCATCTCCCTTGATTCTAATCGTCCACTAATAAAGCCTTGCGAACTAGTAGCGCTCTTCTCATAAGGCGCTCCTTACGGTCCTCCTCAGAATCCGAGCTGATATGGGCCGTTTGAATTTGATAGACTATTTTATTGAAATCGTTGATCTTTCTATTTAAGGGCAGGTCAAGACCCATTCTCCGGGCCAAGCGTAAATCGCTAGCAATTTCGACTGCTTCTACCAGATTCAATCCCTTGGCATAACGAGCCAAGCCATACGATTTCCAAATATGGTTTTCCCTCGCAAAGCGTTCATTCGGACTCCAATCCTCCATAAGCTGCCAATCTGTTTCTATCAACTTTGTTACTGTATTCTCCAGTTGGGTCAGTATTTCTTCCTCACCAATGCCCAAGGTTACTTGATTGCTTAACTGAAAAACAGCGCCTTGGCTCTTGGTTCCCTCACCATAAAATCCTCGCAAAGTATACCCTTTGCACGATAGGCGCTCACTTTCCTCCGCCAACTGTTTATCTAGAGCTAGGGCAGGCAAAAAAAGCATCACAGAAGCTCTAAGCCCGGTACCCAAGTTGGTTGGGCAACTCGTTAAATAACCCTTCTTCGTATCGAATGCATACTCCACAACATTTTCAAAGGCTTGGTCTACATTCTTGGCAATAACATAAGCCCCCTCTAAATCATATCCACTTGAAAAGCCCTGAATTCTCAGATGGTCTTCTTCGTTTACCATCACCGATATGCGTTCATCCAAGCCGGTCATAACTGCCCGGTTCTTCGGCAAAGCAAATAAATGTGGGCTAATAAGGTGTTTTTCCAAAAGCAAAGATTTAGTTCGCTTATCTACAGCATTTAAGTCTATCCAAGCAAGTTTCCCTGCTGCTTTTATAAATTCTGCTTCTCCAATTTGGGTTTTTATTTCTTCTAACAACTTACTTTTCTGTTCTTGATTCATGCGTCCTGGGAAAGGGTACCCCGAAATATTGCGCGCAAGTCTTACCCTGCTGGATACTACCGATTCCTCTAGTTGCATCGTTTTCGTATCACTATACTGGGTCAACATGGTTATCCTCCAAGGCACGTATCTTGTCTCTTACAACGGCCGCCTCTTCATATTGTTCCTTTTCAATCAACTCTGAAATTTCTTGTTGCAAATCTTGCAATGTTTTTTTCTTCTCTAGGGTCGCCAGCATTCCCTTGGGAACGTAACCACAGTGTTCGTTGGCCTTCTGCACCTTATCGATAATTGGCTGTAATTCTGCTTCAAACACATGGTAACATTCTGGACAGCCTGCTAGTCCTGTTTTACGAATCATTTTTCCAGACGTTCCACAAACCGGGCACCGTTTATCATCAACACCACCGTTAAACATGATGCCAAAATCTTGCGGATTCGCCAAAATTGCTTTTAATAAAGTGCTACCATCTTGGCTAAACACCATCTTGTCTTTCATCCTCTTATAGTATTGCTCAGCACATACTGGACACAAATCCATTTGCGACTTCTTATTATCACTCATTCGTACAATGTGTACGGTTGCTTCTCTTTTCTTACATCTGCTACACAGCATGACGATACACCTACTTCTCTCTCAGTTTTGCAAGCACCATGGCCCGCATCAAGTCCATGCGTAACGCATCTTTTTGTTCTTTCGCTCTATCCAACGTTGCGCCAGTTAAAACACCCAACATCAGTCTTCCCTCTGTTTTGCTGTAAAATTCATCTTCAACGAGCCGAGCAATTAAGCCTTTCGCTTCCTGTTCACTTAGATTCTGCTTGTTTCCATCGGCTAACATTTTGATTAAATCATCTTCCTGCTCAAGAGGCACTTTGACAATTCTTAAGTATCCCCCGCCTCCGCGGCGGCTCTCCACCACATAGCCTTGTGAAGTAGTAAAACGTGTTTTCAATACATAGTTTATCTGCGAAGGTACGCAACAAAAGTATGAAGACAATTCTGCCCTTCTAAGCTCCACTGTTTGGTTTTCGCTTAGTGCTATGATTTTTAATAGATATTGTTCTATCGCTTCAGCCTTGCTACCCATAATCTACCTCTGACCTTATTTGACTTTATAATTCTATGATAACGGAAGAGAGATGAAAGTCAAGAATTTCACAATTCAAACAGATATTCCTAGACAGGATATGTTATAATATGCAAAAAAGGAGAAACACCTATGGAATATAAAATTGATGATGTTGCCAAGCTGTTCGAGACAACCAATTTTACCATCTATTCCTACATCACCAAATACCCTGATCTGCGGAAGACCTTAAAAGCCAAATCTGGTGTTCTAACCATCAACGAAATTGGTGTTGATCTTCTAAATAAATATATGAAAGACGCGAAGGGGATTAAAGATAGTAAAAGCAGCCAACCCGCTGCAGAAGAGATCTTTGGAGAACAGCACCCCGATGTAACGGTAAAGAAGAAAGCTCCTGAACCGCACATCGAACAAGTTATTAAACCTGAAGCTGAAATTAAACCAGTTGTTGAGGCTCAGCAGAAAGAGGAGACTCCTCCTTCTATTGAAACCACTTCTTCTGACGAAGCTTCACCCCTTGAAGAAACGGCTACCACACCTGAGGAAAAGTCAAAACCTTATTCCGATTTTTCCGACTTTTCTGTAAGGGTTCCGCCCAAAGCGCCAACCAACGATTCGGGATTTAATGATGTAACCTATCGCGAAATGAAGGAAGCTCTACTTTATCTGCGCGACCAGTTAGATAAAAAAGACCAGCAAATCAACGATTTGAGTCGTATGTTAGAAAACAACCAAATTCTTCTAAAACAAGAGCAACTTAATTTTAAATCATTGGAAGAATATCTGAGTAAAGGACGGTATTAGTGTTTCACAAATTCCAAGTCCTATTGTAAAAATCATTAGTTTCGCTGTAAAGCCTTCCATCTAACCCATGGGGATAGATGGAAGGCTTTTTTTATATCTTCAGTTCGCCATTTAAGGCTATTGAAAAACAGAAAAAAATGAGTCCAGTTAAGTACTGAACTCATCCCAAAATATCACATTTACACTCTATTTAAGACAACGAGTACTAGATAAAAGGGGCTCTTATACTATATATACACATAAAAATCGTGGTTATACACTATTTCCACCGAGTTATCCACTTATTTTGTGGATAACTATAGCTCTATCCAATCCGTTGACCTGTATCGATGTGCGATGCACAAAGACACATCTTTTCGGTGGATTAAAGCCTGCTCGATGCATGACCTTGCGATTGACGGCCTATTGTTTTCCGCACTCAAATGTGCCAAAGTAACAGCACGAGTATCCTCACCCAAAACTTCCAATAGTAAGTCCTTGCAATCTAGGTTGGACAGGTGGCCTTGATCGCCCAATATACGTTTCTTTAACGAATAGGGATATGGGCCCGTCTTTAACATATTTACATCATGATTGGCTTCTAGTACCAATCCAGCACACTGCTTTAAACGAGAACGTAGCGGTTCTTCTACTATACCTGTATCTGTTACAAACGCTACCTTCTTTTCGCCATCTCCCACCATATAGCCGCAGGGTTCCAAGGCGTCGTGCGATAAGGCGAAGGTTTCGATATGTAACGATGCTAAATCAAAATCATCCCCAGCACGGTGCAGCCGAACAAATTCTTCCGGTACTTTTCCAACTCGGTCGCGCACCTTATTCCATGTACCAAAGGTGGTAAAGATTGGTATTTTAAGCTTACGGTTAATAACGCCGACACCCTTACTATGGTCCCCGTGTTCATGGGTCAGCAGTATGCCCCGAACCTTATGTAAGGATATACCCATCCCCTCCGACAGAAGTTTCAATTGCTTGAATGATATCCCTCCATCTAAGAGTACGGCATCCTTCTCGTTCTCAATATATGAAACATTTCCAGTGCTACCACTTATCAGCGTAACATAACGCAGCATCCTATAATCCCTCGATATACTTCGAAGCGTTAATGGTAGCGAGAGCCGCATCGCCAACGGCAGTCGAAACTTGACGTAAGGTTGTTTGACGAGCATCTCCAGCAACAAAGACACCGTCCATCGTGGTTTCAAGCATGCTGTTTGCTTTAACTTGTCCTCTTTCGTCTAAAGTCACATCACTATCCTTAAGAAAGTCTGTATTGGGTGACGTACCCACAAAGACAAATACCCCATCCACCTTTAGACGGTGCACCTCACCACTTTTTACATTTTTCAATTCTACTTCTTCTACCTTTGAATTGCCTAGTATACGCTCTACGGTCTCACTGTATAGGATCTCAATTTTATCATTGGCTTTTACCCGGTCCTGAAGAATCTTGGCACCCCGGAAGGCATCTCTTCTATGGATTAAGGTTACCTTACTCGCAAATTTGGTCAAGAATACGGCTTCTTCCAAAGCTGTATCCCCACCACCTATTACGGCTATTTCACGGTCTCGGAAAAATGCTCCATCGCAAGTACCGCAATAAGAAACACCTGCACCGACAAACTCGTTTTCACCTTCTACTCCTAGTTTCCTAGGCATAGCACCCGTAGCAATAATTACCGCACTAGCCTCGATTTCTTCACTAGACGTAGCAAGAAGTAAACTGTTTTTTCCTCTACTAATCCCGGAAACACTGGCAGAAATATATTCTACTTCATTAAAATTTGTTGCCTGCATAGTGAACTTAGCCATAAGTTCCGGTCCAGATAGTCCTTCCGGAAATCCAGGATAGTTCTCAATCCAGTCCGTATTAACCAACTGACCTCCCGGGGCACCCATCTCTATTAACTTGACATTAAGTCCTGCTCTTGCTCCATAAATGGCTGCGGTTAGTCCCGCTGGGCCCGCTCCGATAATTGCTAAATCACATTTCATCTCCATGGTTCTCCTTCCTTGCTAAACATGCACATTATACCACCACAGGGTATGATGTGCCAAAAAAAAAGGTCGCCTTTTGGCGACCTTTATATTAACTCAGATAATTGATGGGATTTTTTGCCACACCATTTATTCGAACCTCGAAATGACAATGCGGTCCCGTGCTGTTTCCAGTACTTCCAACCAAACCAATTAGGTCACCACGTTCCACTTCTTGCCCATACGAAACCTTGAAAGCAGATAGATGTGCATACCTAGTTTCCACGCCATTGCTATGGTCCACTTTGATTAAGTTACCGTAACCACCACCCCAAGAGCAGAAGGTTACAACACCACTTTCCGCAGCATACACTGGAGTACCAGAGCTCGCTGCAATATCTAAACCACTATGGAATCCACTAGAGCGCCATCCGAAGGGAGAAGAAATGCGTCCTCTGAGAGGCCAAGCAAGATCTCCGCTTCCACCGTCTCCTCTAGATGCCATAATATACTTCGTTCCTGAAGCCACTTCCTTATTCGTCGGGTCATTGATAACGACTTCCGCTACTTCAACACGTTCCAATTCTCGACCGTTCTCAAAGGTAACCGCATACTCAACTTGCTTTGAGCCTGCCTCACCTTGTTGGATGGTCTTATACTGACCTTTCCATAAGGTAGAATCATTTACGTATGTCGTTTTGTAAGGAATACTTTCTTCTTTTACTAAAGTGCCTTCCGCTACAACATGCAATGGCTTTTCGACTACATTTAAGTTAAGTACTTCTCCAATTTGGAGATACGAATTACTCTCATTATGACTGGGATTGGCAGCACGCAACTCAGTAGTACTTAGTGAAAAACGTTCTGCAATCTGTGACAAGGTATCGTTTTTCTTTACTGTATATGTCTTTTGAACTTCTTCGCCGTTCAATAAGTAATTCTCAAATGTTTCTTTATCTGTAAAGGAGCTGATATCTACTTCAGCCTTCTCATACTCTACAGATTCCGCTACTCGGATTTCTGTAATTTTCAACTCCCCAAAAGAAACTTCCGGTTCATAGCTAGCAACAATTTCATCAATGACTCGTTGGCCATCTGACTCATCCTGCAATACAGCAACTTGCTCTCCATCTATATACATTTTATAGCCTACCGCTACAAAATTTAGCTTTTCACACAAAGATGCGACTTCCTCTTCTGTGGAAATCTCCTTTTTATCTACCCGAACGGGCATATACTCTATATTGTCTGTGTAATGTATGTTCTGGTAATGCTCACTATTCGCAGCCAAGTATTGATCGACTGCTATTTCAACATCAGCATAATCCGCAACCACAGCCACTGTTTCACTATCTAACTCTACGGCATAGGCATTGGGGAAACTGCTGGCGACAAAATACACCAAAAACGCTGCAGACATCGTGCAAACAGCAATCGCCGTTGCCCTCTTATTGGGTCTTATATTGAACCTACCCAGCGTGCGCATCAAAAATTTGCCTGGCAAGGCAACTGTGTTTCGAATAGCTTGTCCCACCATTTCACTTATGGTGATGCTGGCACATTCCAGTTTTGCCAAAACTAATCCAATTTTTTTGCCCCAGCTGTGGGATCTCGGTGAGCGGTAGCGTGATTTATCCTGAGCGGATTTACGCTTTCCTTCCTTAGATATGTGTCCCAAATCGTGTCCTCCCGGGTTTTTAGTTTTCAATTAAGTTTTTGATTTTGTTCCTCATAAACAAATCATTGCGATTAATATCTTGCATTCGACTGTTTTCTTGACCTTTATCATACAATGATACCATAACTTGAACAAAAATGGCCATTTCCAATCGAATTTTTTGGATTTCACAACCCAATTTATACGGTTTATTTATATCTTTGTTAAATTCTTGGGCATTGGCATGACAACCACCACTACAAAAGTATTTCGCCCAACAATTCTGGCAAGCCTCTTTGGTAAATATATTGGTTTTTTGGAAGTTTTTTGAACACTCCAAATCTACGATTCCTTGGTCCAAATTGCCCATTTTAAACTCTTCTTGGCCTACGAACTGATGGCAGGGATAAATATCTCCCTCCGGGGTAATCGCCAAATAATCAAAACCAGCTCCACAAGCACTAATCCTTTTGTATATGCAAGGTCCCGCTGATAAGTCTACATTAAAGTGAAAAAAGTCTATAGGATGTCCTGCCTTGTAGCGTTCCAAATAGTAGGCAGCAAGCTGCTCATACTCTTTTCGAATCCGCGGAAGATCCGTTTCTTCTAAAGTAAAATCAGTATCTTCAGAACACACCACCGGTTCAATGCTAAGATGTTCAAAACCCAACGCTTCAAAGCTTTTGATATCTTCTGTAAAATCCAAGTTATGCTTGGTGTATGTGCCTCGAACCACATAGTCCGTCGTTTTCTTTGCAAGTTCTAGATAGCTAGGAACAATTAGGTCATAGCTGGGCTTGTGATTCTTAGTATATCGCACTCGGTCGTTAACGTCTTTGCGTCCATCCAAACTGAGTACCAATGAAATCTTATTGTCTACAATGTAGTTTCTTGTTTCCTCATCCAGCAACACGCCATTCGTGGTTAACGAGAATTTAAAGAATTTACCATGTTTTGCTGCCTGTTCGTGACCGTAGCGCACCACTTCTTTGACCGTATCCATAGCCATTAAAGGCTCTCCCCCAAAGAAATCCATTTCTAGAAGCTTTCTGGTTCCACTGTTCTGAATCAGAAAGTCCACTGCCTTACGGCCTGTCTCCAAACTCATCAAACATGGTTTTCCGCCAAAATCTCCTTGTGATGCAAAACAATAGGCGCAAGCCAAATTACAATCATGTGCCACATTAAGGCAAATTGACTTGACTCCTTGGAAGTTCATCGGAGGAATCTCACCAATTGGAACCGTAAACAGCATGCCCTGCTCTTTTAGTGAAAGTAGTTCCGCTAAAATTTCATTTTGGTCCGCATCTAACACTAGCGAAGAAATATCTCCCTCATTTTCAATAATTTTCTTAAGTACTTCTAGGCTTTCTGTATCAAACACATGGGTTGAATTGCTCTCAATGTCCAAAACAATGTTAATCCCCATTTTTTCAATAATATGGATGCCTTCAATGTATAGCTTCATTACTTATCCTTTCACAAAAAGAAATCCTATCCGAAGATAGGATGTTTCCTACTATTTCTACTTTGCTATAGCTATTGGTGCAGACAAAGCTGGTTGGCCACGGTGCAAGAAGTTTTGCATGCAGACTGACAACTAGATTGGCATTCACCACATCCACCGGTTTCTTTTGTATCTTGCAACTTGCCTGAGGCAATAGTCTGAATATGTTTTTTCATCATTTTTTCCTCCTAAATTACTAACTGAATTGTAACACAAATTCTAAAACACGGAAAGCAAAATCTATTTTGGGGCTGTCTGATCAGTTTTTGTAGGCCTTTCTACTGTGCTGTATCTTGAATTTTGCTTCCTTAAACGCTAGAAACACTTCTTCCTCTTTCACATTGTTTAGTAGCCAAACCCTCGTCATTCTTTTCTACTCAAAAGTTTATCTTTTCATTGTATAATGATATTAATGAAATTATATAAATAGTCTGAGGTGAAAAGCCGCCTTAGAAATCCACTTAAACACTACTATGGTGCAATTTTTGTACTGGAGGATATATGGGCAGGCAGTACACGGTATTAGAAATTAACAACCAGGATATGCGAATCTTGGTGGGTAGGAAGCATAAAGCCCACGCTCAAATTCAGCATATCTATCATCTTGCCCTACCCCAAAATGCACGTTCGGCCCAAGACGTCTATGATCCTGCTGTTTTAATCCCATTTCTAAAAGATATTTTTTCTAGTCTAGGTCTTAAAAAGAAACACCTTATCGTCAGTATAGTAGAAAAAAGTCTGACGTGTTACACTCATCTTTTTCCAACTTCCTCCATCAAGAATCTTGATGGCTTGGTTGATCGCTTTGTCATGAATCTTTCTCCCAAAGCATCCCAACATTATGGGGGGGATTATACCATTCTTAGCAGTGGAGAAGAAGGAATATGGGTGCGTATCAACCTATTAGACCAAGCCTTGACCAAAAGCCTATACGATAGCTTTACAGGCGCTGGGCTCCAGCCTATTGCCCTCATACCGCATTCTGACGCCCTGGATTGTATCATGGGTTCAGCTAAGCTGCTCAACTTAGTCCAACACGATATCAAATCTCCTTACGGGCTCATTGATTACCAAGGAGACACCATAAGCCTATCTTTATTCCAAAATGGCCATCTGATTTTTTATCAAGCCCTTTACCCAAAAGCCAACTTAGATAATTATAACTTTCTGGAAATACTGAATAACACTTATTTAGGCCAATATCCCTCTACGATTCCCAAGAGTATGCATCCTAAACTTTTTTATTTATCTGGAACGATTAAAAACCCAATAAAAGCCCGAGAGATATTGGAAAAGCGGCTAGGTAAACCTGTCGCTGTGATTCGTGCCACTAGTGCCATACAATATGCGAAACCGCATTCAGCAGAAATAGTGCAAAATCTTACTGCCGCTGGATGTATTTTACTAGCACCATTTTGTTTTCGTAAAAAACATCTTTGTTCCAATTTCTTCAAAACATGGATCGGACCAAAAATAAAACGAAAAAGGATAAAAGTGCTGTTGGGTGCTGCAATTCTGGCACTTATTCTTACTTTCACTTTGTTGCTTTGGAACCAACAAAGCAAGTTGAATAAAGCTAGAAACGACCTCATGGCTGAACAAGTAGAATTCAAATTATTACAAAACGAAGCAAGAACTCGAAATATTCACTGGTATGAACAAGAGATAACTGCAACGAAACAACAACTTAATCAATTGTTAAAGGCTATCGATTCAATTAAAGATGAACAAAATTGGAATTCTGAACAGATACGGGTCGTCACAAATCTGACACCTGAAGATATTATATTAGAAGAAATTGATGGAAACCCAGATACACTTTTCATACAGGCTCATGCTGATTCTCGTTTACGTATCGCTAAGTATGAAGCCTTGTTAAAAGACTCCTCCCAATTTGAGGAAATCTTTATCTCCCACATATCTAGTTTGAACGTTGAAGGTGTACCAACCTATACTTTTACAGTGGAGTGTACCTTAGAAAAAGGCGGCAGTGAAAATGAATCCTAATAGAAAGCTTTCTAAGACTCTTTTACCGTTCTTCCTTTTGGGTCTACTTTGTTTAAGCATAGCTGGTATTGCTTTCAGGTCTCTCTTTTATCCATATCTGCAGCAAGAAAAGCAATTCAAAAAGCAAATTGAACTAGTAGCCCATCAAAAAAATGAACTCACACTCTATATGAAGAAGGCTGAAACTTACCCTCATGAGCTTTCCTCAATACAGAAAGAGATTGCTAGCATTGAAAATACATTTTTCACTCATCTTTCACAAGAAGAAGTCATTGTTCTGCTTGACTTGCTTGCAGAAAAAAATGATATCTTGCTAAACGAAATCCTTTTTGATAAAAATAGCACGAGCACCTCTGCGATAACCAATATTCCCCTAGATGCCGTAACCATCTCTCTACTTGTCACGGGAACTTATGATAACTGTCTTCTTTTTATACAGTCGATAGAAGGCTTGGCAAATAACCTAACCTTGACAAACTTTGAAATGGGCATTCAAGCAGACTCTTCGCTCCAGCTCAAATTAAACTTACTTTTTTATAGTTGGGCATACGCCGATGAGCAAACAGATTAGAGCATCACCAACATTGTTCTGAGCTACTTTTCGAACCTTTAATCCCGCCAATTTTTCCTTTGGCATATGCAACCAAATAATTACAAAAAAAAAGAGAGTATATACTCTCTTTTGGTGCCTCGACGCGGAATTGAACCACGGACACGAGGATTTTCAGTCCTCTGCTCTACCAACTGAGCTATCGAGGCGTGTTGGTACCCCATCCGCGACTCGAACGCGGGACACCCTGATTAAAAGTCAGGTGCTCTAGCCGACTGAGCTAATGGAGCATGCTTCAACAACTTCTATATATTAGCAGTATAAACTCTTATTTGTCAATAACTTTCTTTAGGAAATGCTACCCTATCTATTCAAAGATAGGGTAACGATTTATTGTTTGGTCTCTTCCAGGGCCCACAGCCACGATAGACACTTTTGCTCCCACCAATTCCTCAATATGCGCTATATATTTTTTAGCATTTTCTGGGAGTTGATCGAATTCAGTAATATCGCTGGTTTTTTGCATCCAGCCAGGAACCTGTTCGTAGACAGGTTTGCAACGTGCAAACTGTTTAAGTTGAGTGGGATAATTGTGGATGATTTTTCCATCTAATTCATAACCCGTACAAATAGAAATCGTTTCCATCCCGTCTAATACATCCATCTTAGTTAAGGCAATATCAGTGATACCATTGATCCGTACTGCATATTTCATAACTACTGCGTCAAACCAGCCACAGCGCCTAGGCCTTCCTGTAGTAACACCGAATTCCTGACCAATTCTGCCTAGTGCCTCCCCATCCGTATCAAATAGCTCTGTTGGGAACGGTCCTTCGCCAACACGGGTTAAATAAGCCTTCGTCACACCGATTACTTTGTCTATAACAGTTGGGCCCACACCAGCACCTGGGCAAACGCCGCCGGCCGTTGGGTTAGAACTAGTTACAAAGGGATACGTCCCGTGGTCAATATCCAACAAAGTTCCCTGTGCTCCTTCAAACAAAACATCTTTGCCTTGTTCTAGGTTCTCATGTATAAGAGTTGCTGAATCAATTACAAATTTTGCAATCAAATTAGCGTACCCTGTGTATTCTTCATAAAGTGCATCAAAATCGTATGGCTCTGCACCATATACCTTAACAAGAAGCTCATTTTTTTCTTCTAAAGCGCCTCTCAATTTTTCGGCAAAATCTTCAGGCGTTACTAAGTCGCCAATGCGAATTCCAGATCTTGCAATTTTATCCATATAACAAGGGCCTATGCCTCTTTTGGTTGTACCAATTTTATCGTTTCTACGTTCTTCCTGCAAACCATCTAACTGCTTGTGATATGGCATAATGACATGTGCGCTAGAACTAATACGCAAATTATCCACGGAAATGCCTTTTTCCTTTAAGTAGTTGATTTCTTCCAATAAAACTACTGGATCTACTACTACTCCGTTTCCAATAATGCAAATTTTGTTTTCACTGATGATACCGGATGGAATCAAATGCAACTTGTATTCCACGCCATCAGCAATAACCGTATGGCCTGCATTGTTACCACCCTGGTAACGCACAACTAAATCTGCCTTTTCTGCTAAATAGTCCGTTATTTTGCCTTTTCCTTCGTCGCCCCATTGAGCGCCGATTAGTACGACTGAAGACATAATTGTCCCTCCAATTTGTTAGTCTATCTTGGTTTCCCTCAATTTACGCACAAGCAATCTTCCCAATGTAAATACGACTACTGCTTCTCCAACAGCTATGCTGGCCGCAGTTGCCAAATAGGGTAGCTCATAAAACTTGTGTAGATAGTATCCTACAATAATTCCATTCACAATCACAGGTGACCAATAGGCCCAAATACTCTTGCGCAAACGATAAGTCAATCCTGCCGCGAGCAATGTCGCTATACTGCCAAAAATTGCATCAATCAGCCCTATAGGTCCAGTTAAATTTGCAACAAAAGCACCTATAAAGAGTCCCGGAATAGCTTCCGGATATAGAATCGGCAATACAACAAGGCTCTCCGCTACCCTAAACTGAAGTGGCCCAAAAGATATAGCCGATATGCCTGGCATGACGCAAAGAACTATATATATAGCGGCAATCAAAGCGCCTTTTATAAGTTTTCTCATCAATACCCCCAACACTGAACCATTATAAGCGAGAGTTGGAAAGAATGCTAGTACTTTCCCCAATTAATGCGCTAAATCAGCGAACTTGGTAAGCTCCGCAAAAAATGCCAAATCTACGGTTCCAGTAGGTCCATGACGATGTTTAGCAATAATAATTTCCGCAATATTCTTCTTGTCTGTTTCATCATCATAGTATTCTGGACGATGGATAAACATTACACAGTCACTATCTTGCTCCAGTGAGCCAGATTCTCGCAAATGGCTCAGAGCCGGTTTCTTATCGGAAGTTTGTTCCACCGCTCGGCTTAATTGTGATAACGCCATCAAAGGTACGTTCAATTCCCTAGCCAAGGCTTTCAGATTTCTCGATATCTCCGATACTTCCTGTTGTCGGTTCTCCGTTTTCTTATGTGATTGCATAAGTTGCAAATAGTCAATAATTATCAATCCCAAGCCATGTTTCGCCTTGAGTCTTCTAGCTTTTCCCCGTATTTCCATAGCTGAAATACCTGGTGTATCATCAATATAAATGGGCAATTTAGAAATCTCACCCGCTGTTTTTATCATACGCTCTATCTCGTCAATATCAATATTACCTGATCTAAGTTTTTGCTGGTCTATCATAGATTCAGAAGAAAGCATCCGGGTAACCAGTTGGTCTGCAGACATCTCTAGGCTAAACAAAGCCACCGGATAGCCAGCCTTTGCTGCTTTCAGAGCCAAATTAAGACAAAACGAAGTCTTACCCATACCTGGTCTCGCGGCAACGATTAGCATATCACTTTCGTGTAAGCCCAATAAATACTTATCTAAATCTCGGAAAGTAGGTATCCCCGTCACATCACCTTTATTTTTGGCCATTTTAGAAATGTTGTCGATGGCAATATTTAGAGCATCTTGGATTTCAGTAAAGCCCTCTTTCTGACGCTTCTCGGCAACATCCAAAATCATACGCTCTGATTCATCTAGCAAATACTCTACTTCAGCCTCTCCTTGGAAAGCCTTATTGGCAATATTAGTTGAGGTTTTGATAAGTTCCCGTAAGACAGCATTCTTTTCCACAATATCTGCGTAATAGACCACGTTGGCTGCAGTAGGAACAACCGTGGATAAATAGGCAATATAGGAAGAGCCTCCCACCTTATCCAAACTACTCTTTTCTTTCAACTTGTTGGTTAGTGTGATTAGGTCAATCGGCCGATATTCTTCAGCCAATTCTAAAATAGCCTGATAAATGACCTCATGCTTTTCAAAATAGAAACTATTTTTATGAATCTTCGAGCTCACTTCATCGAGCATATCGCCCTGTAATATAAGCGATCCCAAAAAGGCTTGTTCAGCTTCTTCGTTGTGTGGAGGAACTCTTTCCAGCATAGCAGACTCCTATTCTTCTTCTTTGACAAGCACTTTCAGATTTGCTGAGATTTGAGGATACAGCTTGACCCTAATTTCATATTCACCAAGAACCTTGATATGCTCACCCATATCAATCTTCTTCTTGTCAATTGACAAGCCATACTTCTCATTAATACTTGCAACCAAATCTTTATTGGTAATCGCTCCAAACAAGCGCCCAGCCGAACCAGCTTTGGTTACGTATTCCAAAACGCCACCTTCGAGCGCTTCCTTTTTCTTCAAGGCTTCCTGTCTACGCGCCCTTTCCTGTTCCTTTAGTTCTTGCTTCCTAGTTTCCGCTTGGCGCACGTTGCCTTCCGTGGCCTCCTTTGCCAAATCCTTAGGTAATAAAAAATTGCGAGCATAGCCGTCACTAACTGTGACTACATCGCCCTTGTTTCCCAGTTTTTTTACATCCTTATTGAGTATTACTTTCATGATTATCTCCTCCCCCATTGGATCTTTTCCTATAATCAAAGAATAAATCAAACAGTCCAATGAATACAAGTAAGTATAGCGTAGCTTGTATAAAGATTACCGCAAATAGGATCATCATCATCCTTGGCAGTATCTTTCCCTTCATCAAATGGAACAATGAGCTCAGCACAGCCAATCCCTGTAAAGCAAATATAAACCCAAAAACTACTAATAAATTCACACCAATTGTACCCAGTAATGGTATCTGCAAAAAATCTGACAGCAAATATGCCACCAATCCTGCTATGAACCCATAAATAAAACGGAAGTCAATCTTCCAGTCTCGAAATGGCGGAAGTTGGGTTGGAACCTTCATTTTGAGCTTTTTGAGTACATGTCTAGTCAAAATCAAAGAGAAAATTGCTGTTAGCATAGCCATCGCTACAATAATACTCGGAATAATCTTCAACATGACCCTTCCAACATTATCGAATATTTCCACAATCTGTGTTCTTGAGATGCCCTGCTCCTCAAATCGTTCCAGCATGCCAGTTTTTTCATAAAAGGATATCGCCATCTCAGATGATTGTTGCATATCTTCCACAAAAGTACTCGGTTCAAATCCCAGCAATCCTATTGCTAATAGAATCATCAAAACACTTCCCAAAGCGGCAGCTACTATCCCACGCAGCAACGTTTTTGGTAATTGGTCACCTTTCCTAAAGCTGTAACCATATACTAGAGCAACCCCACCGTATTGTACCAGCAAAAGCAACGCATCGACCGGTGAAGACAGCATGGCCATTAGTGAGCCAGCAACCAGCAACGAAATCAGTCCTCTTCCGAAACCCCATCGCAATGTTATTACGATAAGCGGAATCAGCCATAGCAAATTACTAATCAGGCTAAGCGGTGGTACATAAATACCAATAAGCCCTAGTATAGCTGCAACCGCACTAAGGATAGCTCCTTCCGCTATGAATCTGCTATCTGTCATTTGTTTGTTTTCAAACATATTTTCTCCTTTTGACATAAGCTTATTCTACTACTTTAATAGGAATAAAAAAAGAGACTTCATGAAATCCCGAAGTCCCTTTCCTAACCTAATCCTGTGTCGTATAAGGCATCAGTGCAATATGTCTCGCTCTCTTGATGGCAGTAGTAATCTGTCTCTGGTGAGCAGCACATGTGCCGGTGATTCTTCTAGGAAGAATCTTTCCACTCTCGGTAACATATTTCTTCAGCTTATTAACGTCTTTGTAGTCGATATAATCCACTTTATCTACGCAAAAGCTGCAGACCTTTCTACGTGGTCTTCTATTTCTATCACGTTTCATGATTATTTCCTCCCTCGATTAGAATGGCAGACCGTCATCTGAGAAATCGCTCATATCGCCTTTATTGCTATCAGCAACGGAAGCATTATTCTCTTGACTGTTTTTCTTGCCGCCCGGTGAGCTCAAGAATCGCACATCGTTGGCAGTAACGTCCACACTAGTTCGTTCCTGTCCATCCTTGTCGGTATATTTATTCATTTCTATGCGTCCATCGATAGCAGCGAGGCTACCCTTGGACAGATAATTTGCACAATTTTCAGCTTGTTTGCCCCAAACCGAAATTCTAAAAAAATCAGCTTCTGGTTGTCCTTCTCTTTTGAAAGCCCGATCCACTGCCAAGGAAAAACTTGCTACTGCCTTACCGTTTTGTGTAAATCTGAGTTCAGGATCTCTTGTGAGTCTCCCTATCAATACGACTTTATTGAACAATGCAAGCACCTCTTCCTTATTTTTCTTTTTTAGTAACTAAATACTTCATTACTTTTTCATCGATTCCCATTAAACGCTCTAATTCGCTGACAAAATCAGCTGGGCCGTTGTATTCCATAAGAACATAATAACCCTCGCGTTTTTTACGAATCTCGTAAGCAAGTCTGCGTTTTCCCCACGCATCGATACTGACCTCTTCACACTCATGCTTTTCTAGCAATTGTGCATATTTGTCTACTTCTGCCTGAATGGCATCTTCTTCGAGTTCAGCGTCAATAATGTAAAGACACTCATACTTTCTCATTCTTTTCACCTCCTTTTGGACTTTGACCCCATCATACAGGGGTAAGGATGATAATTCATCGTCGAATCATTGTAACACTTCTTGTTGAAGCTAGCAATGACTATTTTTCATTCAACTTGCGTTTCACATTCTTCTCGAATTTTTTTCTAGGAAGTAAAACTACTCGCTGACAGCCAAGACATTTTATTCTAAAATCCATCCCTTCGCGAAGCACTTCCCATCTATTTTCCCCACAGGGATGTCCTTTTTTCATCTGTACTATATCTCCGACTTTATAATCCATAGTCTTACCTCCTTTCCCATCATAGCAAGTCTTTGTAGCTCTTGGCAATTTCTTTTTTTAGGCAAATTAAGCATGGTCTATATCCAGCATCCATGGCATCTTGTGTAGACATAGTTTCATAAGACTTTTGCCGGACATATTGGCAATCTTTGTGCAAATGGTATACCTTAAGATAATCATGTTCTTTAGAGGAAGTATCAACCACATATACCTCGCTTTTATTAATGGGAGATTCTTCATTTTTTTCCACCATCTTTTTAAGCTCAGGTAAAATCTCATCTTCTATCAGCTTCGCTGTTCTTAGCTGATACGTCGGCAAAGGGCTAGTATCTTTGAGCTGACATTGGCATGTCAATTTCAAAGGGCCATACGAGAAATCCTTTCTAACAGTACCTTCCCATCCAAATCGTAGCCCCATCTCACTAAATCGTTCCCTACTTACACCTGCAACCCCGTCCAAAGGAATTGCCGCACCACCTCCTTCTAGAAAAAAATCCTTTGCGTCCCAGTAAAGTCCCTCTTCAGGACTTATCCAAGTCAATGATTCTTCTCGGATAAGACGCAGCATTTGTTGTGTTGACCATCCAAAATCTAAAAGTTGTACTTCTAACATCAAGGCTCCTAATAGTAAGCTGATGATAAAAGGGATTAGCCACACAGCCTCCAATAAAACAGCACCCTTCTTATTTCCCAAATGTTCCCACCGTTACTTTGACATTGCCATTTTTGGTACCATCGCCGATTTGGCCTACTAGTCCATTAAACCAATTGGTTAGTGTGGATTTAAATGCAAAGCCAATTGCAACGATTGCAATCATTAGAATCACGGCTTCTATGGTTTCCACGCCACGTTCGTCTTGGATAAAACGGCTACAGATATGTATTATTTGCATACTCAACCTCCTTTCAAAAAGCTGAACTTAGAGTGATAATACCGGGTGCCAACGCCAAAATCGCAATTGAAATAAACATCATAATCATGGGAAATACCATTTTGGAAGACGCTTTCGCACTATCCTCCCGAATTAAGTCCATTTGTTCCCGCCAACACTTTGAAGACAATGCTTCTAAACCAGGCATCACTTGTCGCTTACCTATTCGCATTCCCTGCTCAGCCATAAAGATTAATTTTGATATATAGGAGTCTTTGGCTTTCGCAACCATATCCCGAAACGCCTTATCTCGTTGTTCACCATTGTCTATTTCTTTAAAAGCTTTCCGGAATAATTCCTTAAGGGGATTGTTTGCTCCAATCTCAGCTGATTTTCGCAGTGCCATTTCCATGGAGTAACCTGCTTCCAAAAAAATAATTAAATTACTTATATATACTGGAAACGCTCTACGATATGCTCGTGTTAGCTTTTTAGCACTCTTATATAAGGAAAGTTCTTCCTTCAAATTGAAATAACTCATTACCATTAACAGGAAAATACTCTTTTCCTTAATCAAAAAGGCTAATCCAAAACCAATCAATACAATCAATAGCTGGACGCGAATCTTTTTTTCAATATACTCCTCAAAAGAGGCTTGGTCCGACTCAAGACCCAGTTTGATTTTTGCCTGTTGGTGAAATCGCCCAAACCGGCTAGTCCGGACCCAGTTCAAACATGACTTTTGAAACTGCATAACTGCACCCCCAAGAATAATGAAAAAGCCATTAGTAGCGCAGAAACAATTAGCGCCACCCAACCCATTGGATTTGAGATTAACGTTGTTAAATAATCCTGATTTGAGCTTTTCATAATCGCCAATAGTACAAATGGCAAAGCAATTATTACATCTAACTCAAATTTTTGCCTAGCCAATAAGACTTCTTTATCTCTCTGCATGCGAACACGTTCTTCTAGGAGCGATGAGCAGTATGCAATAACCCGGTCCATATCGCCGCCCTTCTTACTCGCTAGATACAGCATTTGGACAAATACATCAATTTCTTCTCTAGCAATAGCAAACGTATGGTCCCGAAATATTTGATAAATATCTTGATCCATGTTGGTCCTAGAAATTACGTCTTGGAGATCCTTCATAAAGCCCTCATCAAGAGGGTGAATCATACTTAGCTCATCCAGGCAGTATTGAAATGCATCTAGGCCTCCCCGTCCAACACTTGTGGTCATCGAGAATACCGTAAGAAAGTCTAAATATTGAGCCAAATATTTTTTCTCTGTGCTTTCCTGCAAATGCTTTTCAATTCTCCCAGCAAAAAAGAGTCCCAACGGAGCCATCAAAAGACCCACCAACCAAAGATCAAATAGGAACAGTCCTAGTAGAAATGTGATCACCAAACAAACCAATCTTAGTTTCATTTATTTAAACTCCTGCTAAGATTAAGCTTATTTGTATTTAATAACTCTCCCGTTCGCAATAAGCCACCTTTTTCAAGATTGTATGAGAATAAATGATTCATGACATATTCTCCTTTTTCAATGCCAGCCAGTTCTGAAATATTCATCACCCTACGCTTGCCATCACCCATTCTTGAAAGCTGAACTACAATGTCTATGGCGCTTACTATCTGCTGTTTCGCAGAATCAAGTGGGATTTCCCCAGATTCCACTGCCATGACTTCCAAACGTTTCAGTGCATCTCTCGGGTTATTAGCATGACCAGTAGATAAGGATCCATCGTGTCCCGTATTCATCGCTTGTAACATATCTAAAGCCTCGCGGCCTCGCACCTCACCTACAATAATTCGGTCGGGCCTGAGCCTTAGTGCTGTTTTAATTAAGTCTCGTATCGCTATGGGACAGCCACCGCTCGCATCGCTTCTCGCTTCTAGGCGAATTATGTTTTCCTTTCCTTTTATCTGTAATTCTGCAGAATCTTCTATCGTTACAATACGCTCTTCGCTGGGGATATAATTCGAAAGAATATTTAGAAAAGTTGTCTTTCCAGAGCTCGTTCCTCCACTGATAAATATATTGTATTTACTAGTCACAAGCATCTGCATAAAGTCTGCAGCTTCTTGAGTCATACTTCCACTTCGCAAAAGGTGTTCCATGGTAAGTGGATTTTCTGGAAATTTTCTTATGGTCATAATGGGCCCTTGCAAGGCAACGGGTGGAAGAACTACCGCGACTCGAGAACCATCTTCCAAACGGGCATCCACAATTGGTGTCGTTTCATTAACTGACCGATTAACCTTGGTAACCACATTCTGAATGATATTATGTAAGGTATCGGAAGTTTCGAAGCTTTGATGGATGCGCTCCATCCGACCGCCCTTCTCCACAAATATGCAATCTGGTCCATTAATCATAATCTCCGAAATGCTGTCATCTTCTAGAAATGGTTGTAGGATATCTAGTTTCCTCATGGAATTATAGATACTGACTATTAATTTTTCTTTTTGGGAAAAACTTAGAATATCTGCCTGTTCATAAGAGAGCACCTCCTCCGTTATCACGTCCTGCAATTGGTCGTCCTCGATATCAGGATAGTGCGCAATTTTCTCATTCACATTCTGACGTATCTGGTTTTTTATCAAATACAAATCACTCATGACATCATCCTTTCTAACATATGCTCTACAAACGACTCCATTTCCCCTACCAATTTCCGACCGGGATCAAATTCTACACCAAGGCTAGATTCCTGAAAAAAATCAAAAACTTCAGCAACAAGAAAACATTCATCCTCGCTAGGCATTCCAGGAATTGTTGAATTAGATACTGTAGTGTCTCCAAAGCGAAGATGCACGCATTTTTCTTCTAGTAAAGGGTATTCCTTGAATAATCTCTTCAAGCTTTCTTCCCACTTTATTCGCTCATAAAGACTTGCGCACTGCACACTAACTACAGTATCGGCCCGAGTAAGAAGCCACATTTCTAAATCATTTAATTCCTGGCTCAATTCTAGTACCACATAGTCAAAAGCATTTTCATTCCGAAGGCATTGTAAAATCTGTTTAAAGTCTTCTGTTTTGATTGAGCGTTTATCCTTGCGGCTTCTAGATGAGCCTAAAAAATAAAAATGGTGGGTGTGCTGATACGAAAAATAGGTCATTGCCGCTTGTTTTTTAATATTTAGGAAGAGTTTCGTAAAGCCCTCATCTTGCGGACTATCCAATAAGCGGTCATTCACATCGATCCCCTCGGTTGTCAAATAGGCAACATGATCGAATTTTTCTGCAAGACAACTAGAAAGGGCTAGGGAAATTCCCGTTCTTTTCTCCTCGCATCCTGGACAAAGCACACCAATAATTTTCATATTCTCTTCAAGAACTAATTTCTGTTTTTTAAGAATGTAGTGAATGATATGGGCATACACAAAAGAGAATCTTTGAAACTTATACACCTCGAAGTCCTCTTTCGGCTTTTGTCCAACCAAGAAAATTGTATTTACCGGCTGAGTCTTATCATCAGCTACTTGGTCTGTCACAAAAAACTCGCAAGACGTGTATGCCTCATCTTCTGCCATAATGAAGGTGACCTCTAGACTCGTCCGTGCTAAGAATTCCCGAATAAAGCAATCGCAGTAATTTTTTTCCAAGTTCAATCCAATACGCATCCACAATTCCTTCCTTTTTATGCGCTCATTATAACTCGCAGAATGTGTAGAATCCTCCGTATAAGGAACATCAAATTATGATGAATCGCTCTGAGCACGGCTGGCCATAGTCTAATATACATATTGGCGAGTCAAGAAACTGCTAAATTTTTCTTTCATCTATCCACTCGCTACAACTCCTAGCGCTTAATTTATGTTTTTTTTCGGAGGTCTTATGCCAGCAATTGTAGCAGTACACCCAAAGATTTCTTCCATCGTACAAGACTGTTTAGTAAGAACAAACTTCTCACCTGTATCGATACAATCTCATTTATCATCCTCTAGGAATGTAAATGAACTGTTCGCTATTCTCAGGAAAGTCGACTCTACTTTATTGATATTAGACACTGTTCTGCTACCAAAAGAGCATTGTATCGATACGCTTAGGAGACTGCGGTTGAGTCAGCCTAGCCTCAGAATCATTCTTTTAAGCCCTCAAATAGTCTTTTTAGAGCAACACCGAAATGAATTTGCAATCCTACAAATTTTCGATACTTTTGCATATAAGGCAAACACTAACGGACTTGTTCATTTGCAAGATTCCTTGCCACAAATGATTCTTCATCCTGCAGATGCGATGGACTTTTTACAAAAAAAAATTTTTGAGCCAGATCTAAAAAATCCAATATCCTTTTCCAAAAGTTTTATCTCTGTTGCTGGTCTTGAAGAAAGAACAGGAACTACTAAGACCGCTCTTCTTTTTTCTTTATTTTTGAGGGACAAGGTTCTCCTAGTAGAATTGAATGAAAAGCATCCAGTTTTACTTGAATATTTTCTCCTTGAAGAATATTTCGATGCTGCTACCGGATTATACTATCTACCCAATTGCCCTAATCTAGCCATTCTTCCCCTGGAGCGGTCGCAAAATTGGACCCAGTATATCGAAAATTTCAAATATGTTGTGCTCGATCTAGGTGTTTTTTCTCCCCATGTCAGTGATTCCTGCTACCAAGAATTTCAACGTAGCAGCATGCGTATTCTCACCTCATTAGGCAGCCCTTGGAGCATTCAACATCTTCAAAACCTGAATATTCCACAGGATACCTTTCTATGGTTAAACTTTTGCCCTGAAGAAAGCCTTAAAGCGATACAAAGAAATATAAAAGGTAAATATGGCACTATTGTCGCTTCTCCTTATCAACCAAATTGGTTGTTTGTGAGTAAAGAGCAAAAAAAAGTATGCCGCCAATTATTCTTCTAATAGAAAACAATTCTGCAGCTTTTATAAGATACCTATCTTTCGGTTCTCAAGTAGTCCGTTTAATGCTATAATTCTTATGGCTTATTTAATAAGAAAAAGGTGGTACTTATATGGAAGCAATTATTGGATTATTTGGGGGACTTGCCCTTTTTATTTTTGGTATGCAGATGATGAGCAATGGTCTCAAAAATGCTGCTGGTGATCGGATGCAAAGCATCCTAGAACGTCTAACAAGTAAACCAGTTTTAGGGGTAATGGTAGGTGCTGGTGTTACAGCACTAATTCAATCCAGCAGTGCAACCACTGTCATGGTAGTCGGTTTTGTAAATGCTGGCCTGATGACTCTACGACAATCAATTGCTGTAATTATGGGTGCCAACATTGGTACAACGGTAACCTCACAGTTAATTGCATTTGACATCAGTAATTTTATTTTACCAATTATTATTATTGGTTTTCTTCTCAACTTTCTAGCATCAAAATCTTCTGTGAAATATATTGGCTCCATCATTTTAGGCTTCGGCATCTTAATGCACGGTATGAGCATTATGAGCGGCGCTATGACACCACTTAGAAGTAATGTACAATTCACAGGTACTATGGCAAGTTTTGCCGACAGACCATTTCTAGGTTTGCTTAGTGGGATGGCGGTTACCTTTGTACTACAAAGTTCTAGTGCAGCCACTGGTATCTTGATTGCAATGGCTAGTACTGGTTTGATCGATATTCAAGGAGCTATTCCCGTACTGTTTGGTACTAATATTGGCACATGTATCACCGCAGTGCTTTCCTCTATTGGGACAAGCCGCAATGCCAAGCGTGCTGCTTTGGCTCACGTACTGTTCAATGTGATGGGTTCTTTGATTTTCATGATCCTTTTGAAACCATTTAGTAGCTTAGTAATAAATGGGACCGACATGATTGTGAATTCTTTTGGGGGAGAAGTAACCGTAGCACGGTTGGTGGCCAATGCTCACACCGCTTTCAATATTATCAACACCGTTCTCTTTTTCCCATTGATAAGCTTTTTTAACAAACTAATCTTGCGGATTGTTCCTGTTTTGGAAGAAGAAAAAGAACTAAACAAAAATCCCATTTATTTGGACGAACGGGTTTTGCATACACCAGAGATTGCATCGTCACTGGCCAGGAAAGAATTGGTTAGTATTGGTAACCTAGCTTCTAAAAATCTAAAGAATGCCTTTGTAGGTTTAGTAGACAAGAAGCCCAAAAAGTTACGCAAAGTATTTGAAGTGGAACCTATTATTGATAAGCTGGAAAAAGAAACCACGGTATATCTAACGAAAATTGCTCAACAAAATATTAGCGAGCGTCTCTCAGAGGAGAATTCCGGGCTATTGCACGTGGCATATGATGTCGAAAGAATCGGAGACCATGCAGAAAATATTGCTCAAACTGCCTTGCTCTATATAGATGGTCAATTTAAATTTAGTGATTTAGCCATAGAGGAATTGAAAGAAATCTATAAGATAACACATGAATGTGTTCTTGCTGCGCTAAAGGCCCTAGCTGACAGCGACGAAGAATCAGCCCATACTGTAGAGTATCTCGAAAACGCAATCGATAATTTAGAAAAAACACTTCGTGAAAAACATATCAAACGTCTTAATGAAGGAGTATGCTTCCCTCAATCCGGTGTAGCTTTTCTAGATGTACTAAGCAACATGGAGCGAATTGGTGACCACTGCAGTAACATTGCTGGTATCATAATCGCTCACAATGAATAACCTTACATTATAGTAGATAACTTAAAATCCCCTACGGAATATTCCGTAGGGGATTTTAATAAAAAGAAGTCTATTTAATAATTCTAATCGTTAGATGCAGTGTTGTTTTGGTAACAATAGTACGCTAGCACGGTCTTAACATCAAGTATTTCCCCTTCTTCTATCGCTAGCTTTAACTCCTCCATCGTCCACCAACGGGTCTTTTCTACATCTACATCATCTACCATCTGTTCTAGCTGTTGTCCGCTTGGTACTTTGGCAGAAAATATTTGCATGGTTGAATAGTTATGACCAATTTGAGGTATGTATGATACCAGTGGTTGTAAATCGCTACTTTGGATGTTGAGTGCACATTCTTCTTCGATTTCTTCCACCATTACCTCGACTGGAGATAATGCAGGTTTATCCAAGCAACCGGCCGGGATCTCCCAAGTCATTTTTTCCACAGCTGGTCTGTATTGTTTAACTAGTAATATTCGGTCCTCTTCATCAAGCAAGACCGCTGCAACAGCACTCGGCGATTCTAGGATCTCATATTTTCGGCCATTTCTCTGTTTGCGAAAAATCTTCAACCAGCCTTGATAAAGATATTCCTTATTACTCATCGCGTAACTCCGATTTAGAAATATAATTCAAATCATCGTCTAATGTATAAACCATGGGAATCCCTCGCATGATAGGACGTTCGATTACTTCCTCTATGGGAGCATCTTCTATCATGGTCATAAGTGCACGAATGCTATTATGGTGTCCTACTACCAAAACTTTACGGTCGATAGCAATCATGGGCTTAATCTTGTTATCCCAGTGTGGAAATACCCTTGAAAAAGTCTCTACTAAATTTTCTCCTTGTGGAATTTCCTCAGGGATAAGATCGCCATATCGGGGGTCATTCGATGGATGCCGCAAATCGTCGAGCTCCACCATAGGAACAAACGCTTTATAATCATGCATCCAATGCTTCAGTTTTTCTTCCCCATATCGCTCAGCAATTTGCTGGTAGTCCATCCCCTCGAGCTGTCCATAGTATCTTCCGTTTAATCGCCAATTCTTATTCGTTTTTACCCAATGTAAGTCCATCGCATCAAGAATCTGCCATAAAGACTGGACGCCTCGCGTCAACACGGAGGTAAATGCCAGATCAAAAGTATAATTATTCCTTTTAAGAATTCTGCCAGCATTGTACTCTTCTTCCAAGCCTGCTTTCGAAAGTCTTACATCCTGCCAACCGACTAATTTGTTCTTACTAGATTCTTCTGTTGAGCCGCTGCAGACGAGCACGATTTCTTTCATTATTATCTCTCCCAAATCAGTTTTTCTTCTTTATCTATCAACTCAGCGACAGACGAAATCACAAAATCTGCAGTTTCGCCCACATCACTCGATTCCTTTTCAATCCCTATCAAAGCCCCAACCTTTGTGTTGCGTCCAAACTCCATGTCCGTCATGGTGTCTCCTACCATAGCTACTTCAGAAGGTTTTATTCCATATTGCTGACAAAACATCTCCATTATCTCGGGATTTGGCTTTGGCTTTATTATACCATCATCTGCTCCTATATAATCAAAGAGCTCCATTACGTTCAATTTTTGTAAACAATTTCTAGCAGACAACATCGTGTCTGCTGTCGCTAGCCCGACAAATAAACCTCTTTGTTTTAATTTCTGAATCAATTTTGGTAAATCTTCTACTGTGGGGATTATCTGTACATCCATGGAAAAAGTATTAAAATATTGCTCAGATTTGGCAAAAAATGAATTTTGATCAATCTTTACACCATGGTTGTGCATTACGCGAATCAAATCACCTGCAATATCTGCGTTCGTGCCCATTGCCATCGAGCCTGCTGGATTCACAATCTCACCTTCAATACCAATTGCTAGAAGTAGTTCCTCTTGATTTATATCTGGAGCATAATCTTTTGCTAAAGCCAGGCAAACTTTACGAGCTACTGGTATCCATGTCTTCTCTATGTCTAAAATAGTTCCATCTTTGTCTAACATTATCCCTTTTATCATAATCTTCTCCTGTCTGTATACGATAACATTCGACTAATAAAAATGAAAGTATTGACTTTTTGAAAAACTAGGCACAAAAAGAGCACGGTTACCCGTGCTCTTTTTGACTATATTTTATTGTTGCATCCCAATACGTTTACAATTTTATGTCTTACCATCGCTTTAATGGCTTCCCTTGATGGTCCTAAATACTTTCTAGGATCAAAGACTTCTGGGTGCTCAGCCATTTCCTTGCGAATGGTTCCTGTCATTGCTAATCTTAAGTCTGAGTCGATATTAATCTTGCAAACGGCCATGCTGGCTGCTTTGCGCAGCATATCTTCAGGCACACCCTTGGCACCAGACATGTCCCCTCCATAAGCATTAATCATTTCTACGTATTCTGGAATAACCGAAGATGCTCCATGTAAAACGATGGGGAAGTTTGGCAATCTTCTGCTTACTTCCTCTAGAATATCGTATCGTAACTTGGGCTCACCTTTAAACTTAAAGGCACCATGGCTCGTACCAATTGCAATTGCCAAAGAATCAACCCCTGTGCTAGAAACAAATTCTTCAACTTCTTCTGGTCTTGTATAACTAGCATCTTCTGCAGATACATTTACATCATCTTCTATACCAGATAACTGTCCGAGTTCACCTTCAACCGTTACACCCTTGTCGTGTGCATACTCGACAACTTTCTTCGTTAGTGCAATATTCTCCTTGAAGGACAAGTGGGATCCATCAATCATAACTGAACTAAAACCACCATCAATACAAGATTTGCATAGTTCAAAAGAATCCCCATGGTCTAGGTGCAATGCAATAGGCAAATCAGTTTCAATCAAAGCTGCTTCAACCAACTTTGTAAGATAAGTGTGATTCGCGTATTTTCTTGCTCCTGCGGAAACCTGAAGAATTAAGGGTGCCTTTTCTTCATAAGCTGCTTCTGTAATTCCTTGGATAATCTCCATGTTGTTGACATTGAAAGCCCCGATAGCATAACCGCCCTCATAGGCTTTCTTAAACATTTCAGTCGTGGTAACTAGTGGCATTTGCATTCTCCTCCTTTTTACTGGAAGACGGCCTAAGACCGCTCCTGTTCATCAAAACGGGTAATATGATTCCCGAAATCCCCAGAATTAGAAATATGACCTGGTGTGTGGCAAATAAAGTCAACAGGCCAAAGACAAAACTGCCGATGGCAAAACCACCATCCATAGCGTTTTCTTGCACGCCCAAAGCTGTTCCTCTAGTCTTCTCGGGCACTGACGCAATAAGCCAGTTGATACTGATTGTTGTAGTCGCTGAAAATCCAAATCCGCCCAGCAAGGAGCATAGCACTAGCATCAGCATTGGATGGTGCGGTATCAAATATAAAAGTGCTGTGGCCAATGCCAACAATCCTGCACAGACTGTGGCAGCTCTAGCAGGCGCAAATCGGTTCGCACTAAAACCCCCTACAACATTACCCATTAAACCACCAGTTGAGAAGAAAGTAAAGAACAAGCCCACATTTGATATTGCCGGAAACCCAGACAAGTAGATAGCTACAAACGACAGGATTGCACCATATATAATACAAACCATCAGTATAAGGCCAAAGATCCGGGCTAAATTACGATTCTCCAGTAATTCCTGGTATTCATAAATAATTTTTTTCAATTTAACTTTAGTTTCTGATGGTTTATAGGTATCTCTAAGCAGTAGAATCAAAAAGCTCATGCAAATCGATACACCAATCAAGGCTAAAAACATCCCCTTATAACCATATTGGCTCTTCACAATGGCTAGGGCTCCAACTGGTCCTAGCATTAGGCCCAGTGAATACAATGCACGCTGTATTCCGATTGCCATACCTCGGCTCTCGCTAGGAACTAGCTCAGAAATATAACAACTCATGGCTGACAGGAAAGAAGCCATCCCCACACCCATGGAAAGTCTTGCCAAAATTATGAGAAGAAGCGAGCCCATAGAAAGATAGAAGAAGGTTGTTCCTAAGACAAAGCTAAGTGTCCCTAATAGCATCATCGCTTTGCGGCCCTTGATATCAGCAAGAGGCGCAAAATAAAAGCGAAAAACTACACAAAATAAGGCATATAGTGTATTTTGCAATCCGGCTGCAAATTCAGAGTACCCCACATGCAACATGTATAGTGGGCTAAGCGTAAACAGGGCAAAATTAATCGTTATAAATAAACCGCCAGACAAAACAGCAAGAATATAGTCCTTCTGAAGTAGCGGGTGTTTTTTTTTATTGCTATTACCCATTAGTACCTCCTTGTTTGCTTCTGATATAATCATAATATATAATCCAAAAATAGGAATACCAAATTGAGGAGGAAATATGCTTAATATTTATGATGCGGAATCACTTGAAAAATATTCTTCCGCTGTGACACTATCCGATATGGAAATCTTTATTTTTCCAGAGCTAATGTTCTCATTGGTTCTTGCCAATATCATGAGCCCAACCATCTGGAAATGGAAACAAGCAGATTGGTTTTCAAAAATGGATAGTTTGAATGATTATCGAAAAGTCTTACGCGTAAAGCAATATATTATGGATAATTATGACTTTAATCTAGACTTAGATACATGGGGACTTACCAAAAAAGATATCGAGAAAGAACGCTTCAAACAGTTTGTGGACGATGACACTCTCTCCAAAAGCAATGCTCTGTTTGGCTATGAAGGAGACAAGTACTATTTTGATATGGATATCCGCAAACATTTTGGTTTAGAAAAATATGATTCGGATACCATACCCTATTGGAAAACTGAAACACCCGAGGCCATGGAGAATTTCTACCGCCGTCCTGGATACAAGAAAGGCGCAGGAGAATGTGTCTCCTTTTCCACCTTGTATTATGCAGCATTATTTATCATGGCCGGTGTACCTACTGAGAAAATGTATATGATTGCTACCCCACTGCATTCTCAAAATTTTGTGGAAATTAAAGGTGGTCTACTTACGAATAACCGTAGACTAGTAACTAAGAATATGTGGTTCAATGGAACCGTTCTTTCACATAAAGCAAAGCGTGCCTTGGTTAATGAACATATCACGTTTATTGCAAACTCAAATGGTTATATTCACCGTGTTTATGATCAAGCTACTCTACCCCAAGAAGATTTTGAAAACTTTCAAAATGAATTGAAAGATTTCTTGGTTACAGATGTAAGCTACGAAATCATTGCGAACTTTTTGCGAGAATTCAATAATCGACAGTGCTGTTTCCAATTTGAAACGGAGCGTTTTGGAAAAACACTCTATATACCTGCGGAGGATGTTTATCGTTATGAACACAGAAGTCCTTATCAAGTGGGTACGAATACCCAAAGTAAATTACTAGATTCTATTGAAGAAGATGATTTCTATAGCAACCCACTAGAAGGTAGGGTCAGCCTGAAAACCATTGAATTATTCTTCAAAGACAACCAAATCCATATCAAGGAATTGGAAAAGAATCCAAGCATAATCACAGATCAGTTGTCTCAAATCTGTAAAAAAGCGCATGAGATTGTACCTGACCTTCTTGATTTTTGTAAAACGGAGCCCATGCTTCCTTCTTATGAAGGAAAAACCTTTAAAGCGCAAAAAGAGGATCTCACTTTACGCAACCTCACTTCAAGAGAAGAAATCATCAGCTACCTAAGAAGCTTAAAAGACACCTCGGAAATTGCCGGACTAGCCTTTATGGCATATAGAGAAGTAACGGGAGATTACTGGTACCCATTCCTTAAGGCGGCATTGGAGCGTAATCCAGTAAGCATAGAGATGTTCTCTGAGCAGTCCATCGATGAAGCCTATCAAATTCTACTAGAGTTTGGTGAGGACTCCATTTATAGTGAAAATAGATTGGCTCAGCCAGATGAAGTAGCTAATTTCCGGACCGGAGATGGCATAGAAAAAGCAATTCTTTTATGGAATCTGGCAAAAAGAAAACACCCTGATGCAGTAATCGAACTGACTCTCAATAATGCTACGGCTGTCATTACCGGACTTGAAAAGAACTATGAATTTGCCACAAACAAAAATGTTGCTTTACCAGAAAAGATGAGTGAAATGTTAAAAGAACTAGGCATAGCCTAGTTCTTTTTTTTTGAATTTTGTAGAAAATGGGAGAATAAGGGAGTATATGCCTGTAATCATAAGAACGCTTATTTTGATGTCAACAGTAGTCTACCACACCCGAAGCCTGCTTATTTCAGCCTTGAATCCCCGCCTTTCCACTACTACCCCTTATATGGTAGGATTGCATTCGGTACAGGGAAACCGTACTAGTAGTAAATCTGGACATAAGGAAAGGTAGATTGAAATGAGAAGAAAACAACACGTGGCCGACAAGAAATTTTTCTTGATTGTTGCGACTATCGTATTGCTCTCCGTCTTGCTCTCATCCAATTATTCTTACGCCACCACAGAAGGAAATTCTTCCGTTAGTAATCCTGTCTTAAAACGGGCTAATGCAGAAGATCTAAATATAACTATGGAACCCATTGCTGTGCGACAGCCTCGGTTACCCCAGACTTCCTCTGAACTGGACATTGAATATTTGAATATGAGCTTAGTCAGCCAGACCAACATGAGTGCAAAAGATTTAGATGCAGTCTTTGAAGGAACAGGTATGGAAGGTTTAGGTGAAGCATTTAAAGAAGCAGAATCCCTTTACGATATTAATGCAGCAGCCCTAGCCTCAATTGCGATTCATGAAAGTGCTTGGGGTGCTAGCTCCTATGCTAGAAACCGCAATAACCTATTTGGTTTTGCAGCATATACCAATAGTCCCAACTCCGCTAAGGGTTTCGATACTAAAGAAAGTTGTGTACTATACGTAGCCGATTTCTTGAAGACAAATTATCTAGAAGAAGACGGCAAATACTATGTAGATGCCACCTTAGCTGGTATCAATCCTATTTATGCAGCTGATACAAGCTGGAAACACAATATTTCGACCATCTGGGAACGTCTTGAAAATGGATATTTTCTTCACTAGTTAAGTACAAACGTGGAAATATTCTCGAGATAACATAAAAATATAGACATAGTTCATGCACAATATCATACGTAAATATTGACTGATATAATCCCCTTGTAGTAGGCAGGTAAGAAGTTGCACTGTTTACCATAAGGGGATTTTTCTGTTGATGCTAGTTGATAATTGAATAAGAAGGTTTAGAGCCTGTATCTATTCAAGAAAATCTATGGTCTAAAAGTTACAAACAAAAATGCCAAATCCTAGTTCCTCATTTGAGGAAAAACTAAGATTTGACATCATAATACAGTTTATTTTATTAAATTCGAGGGACTGCTACCCCTATCTACTTCTAAAAAGCCCTCTATGCCCTCACAGAACATCTTTTGGCATACTTCTAGGGTATCTGTACCAGCGTGTGGCATAAGCACCGTTTTATGGCTTTTCAGTAATCCTGGATGAACATGGGGTTCATGTTCGAATACATCTAAGGCAGCCCCCGCAATTTGTTGGTCCTCCAAAGCATTTACCAATGCCTCTTCGTCCACAACTTTTCCTCGAGCTGTATTAATTAAGAATGCACTCTTTTTCATTAAACGTAAGACATTTTGATTAACCAAATGATAACTACTTTTGCTAAGAGGCATATTCAAACTTACCACATCCATTTTGGTAAATAGATCTTCTAGGGGTAAATATGTGACCTGATGTTTCTCTTCTTCTGCTTGACTCAATTTATTTCGATTATGGTAATACACTTTCATGCCCATCGCTGTGGCACGTCGCGCTAAAGCTTTTCCGATTCGTCCCAACCCAATGATGCCCAAGGTTTTACCATATAATGTCGTTCCTGGATTTTTCATAACGCCAAATTCGACTATTTCCGCCCGCATTCCCGCATCAATCTCTGGGATGCGACGACATAAGGCCAACAGTAAGCCCATTGCTAACTCTGCTGTTGATTCTGTCACCGAATTAGGAGTATTGGTTGCAAGAACGCCTCTTTCCTGACAGGCTGCTACATCAATATTATCGAAACCTACACCATATGAATTTACTGCTTGTAGGTTATGAGCTATATTCAGTAGCTCACGGTCCACAGTCTGCTGACATGCAATAATATAGTGAGCCTGTTGAGCACGCTCAAGGTACTCTGAACGACTATAACTAATCTCAGGCATATCCAATTCGAATACATCTTGCCAATTCTTATAATTACATATTGGAATATTCTGCGTAATCAGTAGCTTCTTTTTCATGCTTCCTCCTGAAAGTCTGCGTCTTGTTTCCACATGTTTCAGAAACTATTTTTCCTCAGATGGTAAACGATATTTCCCATCCCAAAGAATTTCTCCATAATTCACAGGATCCGTGTCACCTTCCGTATTGAAAAACAGCACTTCAGAACTTTCATTTAAATCCAGTTCTTCCCTAATTGTGGCAAACTCTTCATTCCTCATCATCAAGGATAATAAACCAATCCCAACAGCACCTGATTCACCAGATACAATTTTCTGGTCATTGCCTAGGGGATTTGCTAATACCCTAACACCCCTAGCAGCAATCGTATCGTCACAAGTAACAAATAAATCAGAGAAATCTCTAAGAATTTCCCATGCCATAGGACTTGGAACGCCGCAGGCCAGGCCTACCATGATGGTCTTTAAATCGCCCTCTACTATATGTGGTTTACCATCATTTGCCTTTGCTGATTCAAAAATGCAGGCAGCCTCATCCGGTTCAACGATGATAATCTTTGGCGCGTTCTCTTTACCATAAATATTAACAAAGTATCCAGCAATAGCACCTGCCATTCCGCCTACACCTGCTTGCAGAAATACATGAGTAGGTTTTCGTATACCTTTTAAGGCCATTTGATCCACTACTTCAGCTGCCATCGTAGTATAGCCTTGCATAATCCAGCGAGGAATATCTGTGTAACCTTCCCATGCAGTATCTTGAATAAGGTAACCACCAATTTCTTCAGCCTTTTGCTGTGCTTTCAAAACTGTATCGTCATAGTTCAAATCTGTGACGATTGCCTCAGCGCCCGTTTCGCGAATCGCTTCCACTCTTCTCTTAGCAGAATTTTTAGGTAAGTAGACAATAGCTTTTTGTCCTAGCTGGCTTGCTGCCCAAGAAATTCCTCTTCCATGATTACCATCTGTTGCTGTTACGAATGGAACATCACCGATTTCATTTTTTGCCTCTGATTTAATGTAATCAAAGTCAATCTCTGATACATCAACACCTAGTTTTTGGCAAATAAGTTGAGTTATGGCATACGTTCCTCCTAAAACCTTAAAAGCGTTCAAACCAAACCTTGAAGATTCGTCTTTTACCAAAATACTCTTAAGACCCAGTGCCTTGGAAAGATTTTCTAAACTCACCAATGGTGTTGCCTCATAGTTATCGAAACTCATATGAAACTCTCGGGCTTTTACTACTTCTTCAACTGAAAAATCAGCAGGTATCTCAACATTTTTGGGTTTGTTGTTTTTTATTGTTTTCACTTTGATTGGACCTGTGGTAATTTGCATAATTCCTCCTTGTAGGTTTCCTTTTTCATCTCTCTATTTGTTAATGAGATGTTACAGATTTTTGCTGCTATAGCAAAAATACAGAAATAATTATTTTCTGATATTAGCAAAAAATGTCTCTAGTATCTTCTGGGACTCCTCTTCTGCAAATCCACTGAGAACTTCTATCTGATGGTTGTATACATTATCGAATAATGCTCTTCCTCTTGATTCAATGGCCCCTCGGTCATTATCTCTAGCACCATAAACCAGGGTAGAGACTCGTGCTTGTAGGATAGCGGATGCACACATTGCACATGGTTCCAGGGTTACGTATAAAGAACACCCATCCATACGCCAGTTACCAAGAACGCGGCATGCCTCGCGTATGGCCAATAATTCTGCATGAGCCGTGGGATCCTGCCATGCTTCTTTGCGATTATGTGCTTTAGCAAGAACTACTCCCTGCTTCACCACGACAGCACCAACCGGTACCTCATTTTCATGCAAAGCAATTTGTGCCTCATGCAATGCGATTTTCATATAATCCATGTGCTTCATAGCTACCTCTTACGCTAATCATAACAAAATAACGGAAACATAAAAAGGCTTACTGACGTAAGCCTTGGTGCGCCTAGAGAGACTCGAACTCCCGACACATGGTTTAGGAAACCATTGCTCTATCCACCTGAGCTATAGACGCAATGCTACGAGAGCTATTATAACATAATCTATCTACTAAGACTAGCATACCTTTATGCAAGACTTTGGAATGATATTGTTCCTTGTCTTTAGAATAGTTAACAGATCTAGCTCACTAAATTAGCTATGTATATCTACCTTTTGTATTTTTTACTTTGCTTTTTTCATGGACATAGCTGATATATGCAGCTGTTGATCCAATTGGCTACATACTTCTTGGTAAAATTGTAAACAAAGGTCCAAATTATTTCTAGCACATACTACAAAATTCTCATTTCTTTTTAGCACTATCGATAACCAAGCCCATTTTACTCATGACATATTCATAACTTTCTTTATTGTGCGGTTTTGTACAGTTTGAGCAGTCTTTAATATCCTTTTTATTATAATAGAAATTCCCACCGCAGTCTTCACCAAGCATGTATAATGGGCAAAAGCAGAACAAACAGTTAAAGTCCTCCTCTGGCACTCCCTTATGGCACGGAAAATATTCGCAGTTTCGATTTTGTACAAATTTATAGTGTTCCATGTTATCACCTCTATAGTATTATCTTAAAAATACTCAAAAAGTACAAGATATTTCACTCAGATACAGCTAAGGATCAATTTTTGCCTGCTTTACTGTCCGTATTACTTTGATGATAGAATTATTCTTACTTTTTAGAAGGAATTTTCTTAGATAACTAGAACTATTAAAGTATGTTGTTAGACATCTAAACTATTGGGAGGTATGTATGAAAAAACTTTTTAAAGGTATTGCACTATTATTGATGCTCGCTATGTTGTTTACTGTTGTTGGTTGCGGTGGTGGGGACGCTGAAGAACCTGTCGAAGAACCTGGTGAAGAGCCAGTCGAAGAACCAATGGATGTCCCATCCGTAGCCTTGTTGCTTCCTGGTCCTATCAACGACATGGGATGGAATGCATCTGCTTATAGCGGTCTGAAATTAATTGAAGACAATTATGGGGCTGATGTTTCCTACACTGAGTCAGTAGGCCAATCCGATATGGAAGAAGTATTTCGCAGCTACGCTTCAATCGGATATGACATGATTTTTGGACACGGTTCTCAGTTTACAGATGCTGCAGTGGCTGTAGCAGCTGAATTCCCAGATACTATGTTTATTCTAGTCAACGGTAATGCTCCAACTGAGCCCAATTTGGCTTGTGTACAAGTAGCCGATGAACAACAAGGCTTCTTAATGGGTGCTTTTGCTGCTTTAATGACTGAAACTGGTACAATTGGAGTCATTGGTGGTCAAGAAATCCCACCAATAACCAATGCTGTTGCTGGATTTATAGCTGGTGCTGAATATGTTGCACCTGATGTTGAAGTACTCTCTAGCATGACTGGCTCGTTTGATGATGTAAATGCTGCCAAGGAAACTGCTCTTGCTTTTATTGACAGTGGTGCTGACTATGTTGGTGCGATTGCAAACCAAGCAGGTTTAGGATCTATCGAAGCTTGTGAAGAACGTGGTGTTTATGCAATCGGTGCAAACCAAGACCAATTTGATATTTCCCCGGATTCAGTAGTCGTATCTGTCTTGAAAGAAGTACCCATTGCATTCGATTTTGCTTATAAAACTTTCATAGATGGAAATCTTAAAGCTGAAGTCTACCGTCTAGGTGTAAAAGAAGGTGTTGTATTCTTCTCAAGTTATCATGATTTTGAAGACTTTGTTCCTCAAGAAGTTAAAGATCGTATGGCAGAAGTTGAAGCAGAGCTTTCAGCTGGTAATATTGAATTTTAGATGATTGAATAATAAAAGAGGCATCCTAGGATGCCTCTTTTATTATATATATTACTATTTCTTTAACCCATATCCACCTGCGATGTTTTTAACATCATATATGTTAATCATCGCCTCTGGACATATCTCTTTTATCAACTTAACCGCTTCTTTTCTTTTTCTTCTTTTAATATGTATCATGAGTATGCTTTTCCCTGCATCTCTACCTTCACCCTTTAAATGCGTTACTGCAATATTTTGGGCTCGTAAACCACTCGCTATCTGCATACCATCTCTAATGTCTGCTATGACATGCATGGTGACTAGGCCCACGCCGATTCTTTCTTCTATTGTACTCCCTAAGTAAATACCACATGCAAAGCCTAGAGCATATGAGACGGCTTGAAGAGGATCGGATTGAATATTTGTTAGGATTGTACTCATCAGGTAAATCCAAATGGATATTTCAAACATTCCGAGAATTGAGGCATAAAGCTTCTCCCCTTTGGTCATCAAGACTGTTCGTATTGTCATAAATGATATTTCAACAATCTTGGCTGTAAATATAAGAATATAAATAATCATATTCACTCCTATAATCAATTTTCAATGTTTCACGTGAAACATTACAGTTCCAACAACAAATCCGAAATACGCATGAGGTCATCCTTGGAATAATACTCTATTTGGATACTACCCTTGTCTTTTGCATATCTGACTTTAACTCGGGTCGAGAATTTTTCCTCCAGTTGATCCTGAAATGATTTTATTTCCGCAGGTAGTTCTTCTATCTTCGCACCTTGGGTCTGCGTTTTATTCCATTTCTTCATTTCCCTCTCAACAGCTCGTACGGATAAATCCTTCTTTACAATTAATTCGCACATCTCCTGTTGGTCTACAGGATCAAGCGTGAGTAATGCTCTTGCATGCCCAGGCGTTATCTTTCCAGCCTGAAGATAGGCTTTCGCAGCTTGTGACAGGTCCAATAGGCGAACTGTATTGGCGATATGCGCCCTACTCTTACCAACTTTTTTAGACATTTGTTCTTGAGTCAGCTCAAATTCACTCATAAGTGCTCTGTAAGCTAATGCTTCTTCAATTTTGTTTAGGTCTTCTCTCTGGATATTCTCTATTAGGGCGATTTCAGCCTTATCTCGCTCGTTATAATCCCTTACAATAGCAGGAATCGTCTTCAAATTTGCTAGCTTTGCAGCACGAGTTCTTCGTTCTCCAGATACCAACTCATAATACCCGTCCTTCTTTACGACCACAACAGGTTGAATGAGCCCCTTCTCCTTAATGGAATTAGCCAATTCCCTCAAGGAGTCTTGGGAAAATTCTTTTCTAGGTTGGTGTGCGTTGGCTCTAATCTTGCCGACTTCAATATTGACAAGTCCTTCTGTCTCTTGGAACTCAACCGACTCAGCAGGCATTAAAGCGCCCAAACCTCTTCCTAATGCTTTCTTAACCATGATTCAACACTTCCTTTGCCAGTGAGAGGTACGCTTCGCACCCCTTCGAATTTTTATCGTACATACATATTGGTAAACCAAAGCTCGGTGCTTCCGCCAATTTGATATTCTTTGGTATTCTCGTTTTGTAAAGTTTATCCTTAAAAAAGGCTTTTACTTCATCCTCAACTTGATTTGATAAATTTGTTCTCTTATCATACATAGTCAAGAGTACCCCTTCTAGTTTTAATCGCTGATTTGTAGACTTCTTTATGGATTCTATGGTCCTGAGCAAAAGAGTCAAACCTTCTAGTGCATAATACTCAGCCTGAACTGGGATCATATAGCTATCTGCCGCTGTCAATGCGTTAATTGTTAGTAGACCTAGCGATGGAGGACAATCAATCAAGATATAATCATACCGTTGTTTGACCGTATCCAATGCAATCTTAGCCAAATATTCACGTTTTTCCTTCTGAACCAGCTCAACCTCTGCACCAGCCAATTGTAATGTCGCTGGAACAACATCTAAGCCCGGTATCAGGGTCTCTTTAATCAAAGAATCAATGCTTTCATCATTAATCAATATATCATAATAACATTCCGAAAGGTCATATTTTTGAATTCCTATTCCACTCGTAGCATTGCCCTGGGGATCAGAATCCACCATTAGCACTTTTTTTCCCATTCCAGCCAAACATGCACTGAGATTAACGGTAGTAGTAGTCTTTGCTACACCACCTTTTTGATTGGTTACAGCTATGATTCTTCCCATTTTCGCCTCCATAAAAAAATCAAGCATTTCTGCTTGATTTCATTATAGCATAGAAACTAACCGCTTTTGTTTTAAAGTTATAACCTATAAGGGCGATTTTTTTGGAATTCCGGCCTTTCTAGGATATTTCTTTGGAGATTCCGTTACTTTTCTTAAAATCAACACCTGCCGTTCTTCTTCGCCTTCTGGCAATGTGTACAAATGTTGCTCCTCTAGAACCATTCCTAGTTCCTTTATCGCTCTTCTTGACTCTTCAATTTCAACAATGCTATTCATTTTTGCTGCTACCAATAATCCACCAACTTGTAGTAATGGGGCTGCATACTCAACTAGTACAGGTAAATAGGCAACTGCCCTCGCCACGACCACATTCATTTTCTCGCGCAAATCTTCATCTTGCCCTGCATCCTCCGCTCGCATGTGAAGAAACTGGACATTATTAATACCCATTTCCTCACAACTAGTCCGTATGAAATCTAATTTTTTTCTAACGGAATCTAAAAAGTACACTTTTGCCTCGGGATACATTACCTTTATCGGTAAACCTGGGAATCCTCCTCCGGTACCTAGATCCAACAAGGATTCACCCTCTTTTAAATTAATATACTTTGCTATTATTAGTGAATCAAGAAAATGCTTAATCTCAATTTGCTTGGGTTCTCTAATTGCAGATAGATTCATCACCTTATTGATATTCTGGAAACGAATGTTATACTCACTAAGTTGAGAGAGTTGATCACTGTCTATTTGTATATTATATTTTCCTATTACGCTATTTAGATTCTCCATCTTTTCGCTTCCTCTTCTCTAAATGAACTAGGAGTACGGTAATATCAGCAGGTGATATACCAGATATTCTAGAAGCTTGCCCTACCGAAGCTGGTTGCATCTTTTTAAGCTTCTGAGCAGCTTCCCTAGTTAGTCCTCTAATACTATCGTAGTCTATATCGTCTGGTAGCTGTTTCTTCTCCATTTTTGCAAAACGATCTACCTGATCCTTTTGCTTTTGGATATAGCCTGCATACTTAATGCCTAAGGTCACCTGTTCAATTATCTCCTGAGATAAGTCTCTATCACTAGGATAAAATTGTTCCACAATATTATATCCAAGTTCTGGTCTCTTTAGTAGTTCCTTAAGACCATACCCCTGGGTGATAGGTGTTGAGCCCTTAGAAATCAGGTATTCATTGATTCCAGGCACCTTGGGTCCTACAATAATATTCTCTAGACGTTTGGTTTCTTCTTCAATTTCAGCCAATTTAATTTTAAAACGACCAAATCTCTCTTCAGATATAAGCCCTAGCTCATGCCCTATTGCCGTTAGACGCTGATCTGCGTTATCCTGTCTTAATAACAATCTGTATTCCGAGCGCGCCGTGAACATCCTATAAGGTTCATTGGTGCCCTTTGTAACCAAATCATCGATCAAAACCCCAATATAGCTTGAGCTTCTGAGCAGTATCTTCTCAGGAAGGCCTTTTACTTTAAGTGCAGCGTTAATTCCAGCTATTAACCCTTGTGCAGCAGCCTCTTCGTAACCAGAAGTACCGTTGATTTGACCTGCACAATACAATCCTGGAACTTCTTTTAACTCTAGTGTGGCTTTCAGCTGTGTTGGATTCACATAGTCATATTCAATTGCATATGCCGGCCGGATTATCTCTGCGTTTTCTAGCCCTGTTATGGTATGCATCATCTCTACTTGAACATCTAGGGGTAAACTCGTTGATAAACCTTGTATGTAAAGCTCCGAAGAATCATATCCTTCCGGCTCTATAAAAATCTGATGACTTTTTTTGTCAGGAAAACGCATGATCTTATCCTCGATTGAAGGACAATATCTTGGTCCCAAACTATCGATTATTCCGCAATATAAAGGGGCTCTATGGATATTATCTCTAATAATCTGATGCGTTTGCTCATTGGTGTAGGTTAAATAGCAAGGAACCATCTGTTTTTGCTTAACTATATTTTCAAAAGAAAAACTCCATTGTTTTTCATCGGAAGGTTGCAATTCCATTTTATCAATGTTTACAGTTCGTTTGTCGACCCTTGCCGGGGTTCCCGTCTTAAATCTGCCTATCTCAATGCCTCTTTTTTCCAAAGAATCGGTTAGGCTTTCTGCACTATGTTGCCCTTGTGGACCACCAATCGTTTTCAATTCACCAATGATGATTCTTCCTTTCAAGTAGGTTCCACTCGTTATTACAATAGTCTTAGCTGAATAAAAAGAATCGTACACCGTTTTCACACCAGAAACTGCACCACTTTTATCATAGACTATTTCCGTTACTATCTCTTGTTTTATATCCAAATGGTCCTGTGAAAAAAGAGCCTGCCTCATCTGATTCTGGTATTCAAGCTTGTCTACCTGAGCCCTTAATGCCTGTACCGCAGGTCCCTTTCTAGTATTTAGCATCCTAACTTGTATATAAGATTTATCAGTTGCCTTAGCCATTTCTCCACCTAGAGCATCAATTTCTCTTGTCAGATGTCCTTTAGCTGGGCCTCCAATTGATGGGTTGCAGGGCATTAGTGCAATATTATCTATATTCAAGGTAATTAGCAGAGTTTCGACACCCATTCTAGCGCTAGCTAAAGCAGCCTCGCAGCCTGCATGTCCCCCTCCAATAATTATATTCTGATATTGATTGCTAATATAAGTCATGCCTTACCCTACTTTCCTAAGCAGAATTCTTGAAATATTGTATCAAAAATATCTTCTGCTGTGTTTTTGCCTAAGATCTCATCAAGACTTTCAAGAGCTGAGCGGAGATCTATGCTCAAGAAATCCATCGGCATATGAGCATTTGAGCTTTCCAAAAAGTTCTTCAGTTCTTTTTCAGCTTTTAATAACAATTCGTAATGTCTTGCTCTGGTAATTACCTGCTGACTATTAACACTAGTATCCGATAGGGAAACGCGCCTCTTGATGGTTTCAACCAATTCTTCGATTCCTTCATCATTTTTAGCTGATATGGCTACTGATTCCGGCATCTCTTGTAACCATTCGGGAATGTTTTCCTTCGAAAGCAGATCTGCTTTATTCCAAACCGTTATATATGGTTTCCCTAATTCTTCCACACGCTGTAAAAGCACTTTATCTAACTCGTCTATCCCCTCATGAACATCTAGTACCAAAAGCACTAAATCTGATTGCTCTAAAGCCTTTATCGATTTTTCTACACCAATTTTTTCTACCACATCTTCAGTTTCATGTATACCAGCGGTATCCGTAATTCGAAGCGATATGCCACCCAAATTGAGTATCTCTTCAATGGTATCTCTAGTCGTACCAGGTATATCGGTTACGATAGCCCTTGATTCCTGAAGCAGGACATTTAATAGACTTGATTTCCCCACATTTGGCTTGCCGATGATGGTCGTATTTATACCGTCCTTCATCATCTTCCCTTGTTTATAGCTTTCGATTAAACTACCAATTCGTTGCTTAACTTCCGTAACCTCTTGTATTACCTTGTCCTCGGCAATAGCATCTATTTCATCATCAGGAAAGTCTAGTGCTGCTTCATAGTAGGCTATTAGTTTTAATAATCTTTCTGAAAGCTCTTCTATGCCCCTTGAAAGACGTCCTTGAAGCTGAGAATTAGCTGCTGTTAAGCCCTGTTCATTATTCGCTTCAATAATGTCAATTACAGACTCCGCCTGGACTAAATCCAACCTTCCATTCAAAAAAGCACGTTTTGTAAATTCTCCTGGCTCCGCTGCACTTACCCCTGTTTCCAAAAGAATCTCCAAGATTTGACGTTGTACCAGCATCCCGCCATGACTGTGTATTTCCACAACGTCTTCACCAGTATAGCTTTTAGGCGATTTCATGAAAACGACCAATACTTCATCTATGCTTTTATCATTTTTCATTATGTGGCCTAAATAGAATTGCCATGGTTTTTTATTCTTCCACCGCTTTGAATCCAATGGCACAAACAGGCTTTCCAATACCGAAAGTGAATCTTTTCCACTGATTCGGATGATTCCTATTCCACTCTGCCCTGGACTAGTGGCAATTGCTGCAACCGTCGTTTCCATGTTTATCTCCTTAAAAAGCCCAGTAATCTAGATTACTGGGCTAATTCTTACTTCAGTATGATGACTACTTTTCTATAGGGTTCCTCACCCTCACTCGCCGTATAGACATAAGGATGATCCTGTAAGGTAGTATGGATGATTCTTCTCTCTTGAGGATTCATCGGTTCCAATACTATGCTCCGTTGCGTTCTTTTGGCTTTTTTAGCCAAATTCTGAGCTAAACGCTCTAGTGTCTGTCTTCGTTTTGCTCGATACCCCTCAACATCCAATATGATGTGAGGTTTTTCTCCTGTTTTCTTATTTACAGCAAGATTAAGCAAATACTGCAAGGCATCTAGCGTTTCTCCTCGTCTTCCAATTAAGACGCCTAAATTCTCACCTGTCATGCTCAAGTATGTATAATCGCCTTTTTCATCAACTTCGATCGTCACTACGACGCCCATTTGCTCGCAGACTTTTTCCAAAAACTCAATTGCGATTACATTTTTACTTGGCTTTTCGATTTTCGTAACTCTTACCGCTGCATCCTTATTGCCCAAAATCCCAAAAATACCACTCTTAGGTTCAGCCAATACCTCTATTTCCACTTCTTCTCGTAATACGCGGAACTCATTCAATGCTTCGGTGACAGCTTCTTCTACAGTTTTGCCAGTAAATACTTTACTTTCCATTACCTGGCTGTCTCCTCTCCACGATTCAGTTTTATTTTACCATGAATAACTAGTTGCTCAATTGTGCTAATTACATTGTAGCAGAACCAATACAAAGCCAAACCAGCCGGAAAAGTTCTACTAATCCACGCCATAAACAATGGCATAATATACAACATCGTCTTTTGTTGACTTGCAGCAGCACCTGTTTGGTTTTGTCCAGACATGGTTGCTTTTTGTTGTACAAAGGTAGAAAGACCAGCCATGATAGGTAGAATCCACAAATCCGGTTCTCCTAAGTTTGGTATCCAAAGGAAAGACGCTCCCAATTCAGGCACAAAATAAGCTCTCATTGCCTGAAATAGTCCAATAATAATAGGGAACTGTACCAACAGCGGTAAACAACTTGCCATCGGATTTACTTTGTTCTCCTTGTACAAATTAGCTGTCTCAATATTTAGTTTTTCCTTATCTTTACCATACTGCTTCTTAAGCTTCTCCAACTTAGGCTGTAAATCCTGCATAGCCTTCATTGATTTAGCTTGCATCCTAGTTAAAGGAAATAAAACGGTCTTAATCAAAATTGAAATAATTACAATGGTTAAGCCATGGTTGGGAATACCAATTGTTTCAGTAAAACCATATATGGCTTTTATTATCGTTAAAAAGAAATTTGTCATGTTATACTGCGTAAACGCAGTTCACCTCCTTAGGGAAAATCCACGCCGCCCCTCGAAAACGGATTGCATCTTAAGATGCGCCAAACCGCTTTGATTCCTCCTCTTATTAACCCATACTTTTCAATCGCTTGAATCGCATAAGTGGAACATGTCGGGTAATATCGGCATCGAGGCTGTAGAAATGGCGATATAAACTTCTGATATAGTCTGATCATACCAATGAAAACTCGTTTGACCATTATCCTATTCTTCCTTTTGAGGACCTTCCTTACTGAGCAAAGCGTCCACGTCTTTCTCTAGTTCGCTATAAGCTGCCGAAGCAGCACTGGAACGAGCAATGATAACAAAATCCATCCCTTTTCCTGATGAAATAGGATGATTTCTAACGATTTCTCGCAATTTTCTCTTAACGCGATTTCTCTTTACAGCATTGCCAACTTTTTTGGATACTGTAAAACCTATTCGGTTCGGTCCAGCAGACCGATTGCGAAAATAAATGACTATATGGCGGCCAACCGCTTTTTTCCCTCTATTATATAACGAAGAAAAATCTTTTGGCTTCGTCAGTCTATTTTCTTTGTTAAGCATTTTCTCTCCATTCAGCCTATAAACGAAAAGGCCACGTAAGCGGCCTTATGCTGAAAGTCTTTTTCTTCCTCTTGCTCTTCTCTTCTTGATGATGGTTCTGCCACTTGCTGAACTCATTCTAGATCTGAAGCCATGTACTTTTTTATGTTTCCTATTGTTAGGTTGATAAGTCCTCTTCATTGTAATCCCCCCTATCTCTATCGATTGTCTATTGTAGCTTAGACATATGTCCAAATTATATTCAGAAATTCTCTTTCTGTCAATAAAAAAAACAATAACATATGTGGATAATCTTATCCTTATACACCTTTTTTTGCTTAGAATCCTGTTGAATTTGTGGATAATTTTTGCTAAGCTTGCTATACTAGTTTTAGCCGTTCACAAGATAGTCCACATTGGACATCGTTGAATGTGGCTATAACCTTTCTAGAAACCCTATTTTATCAGAATTCTAGGTTTTTTCCATCCCTTGTATTAATTTTGAATAAACCTTTTCTTCTTATAGGATATTTATAGTTATTATTGTGTCTTTTCTTGTGGATAAGTAAGACTTTTTTTTGCCTATTTTTTACTATCCACATTGAATTTCTTATTTTTGTGGATAATTTTTCGGAGGTCACACTATGTCGACTGTCAATAAAACAAAATTGACTGAAATCTGGGATACAGCTCTTTCATTAATACGGGAAGATATAGCAGACTCAGCATATAAAACTTGGTTCGATAAAACCCAGCTCTTATCAATCAATAATAATGTTGCAACCATTTCTTGTCATAACGATTTCGCAGCAACTTGGTTGGAGGAACGTTTCAGCGAATTAATTACCGGTTTTTTAGAAAATATTCTTAAAACAACCGTAAAAGTAGAATTTATGCCCATCGATTCAAAAGAATATAATCAAAGCAAAAATAATCCCTCGGAATTAGCTGATTCGAATCGAAATAGCAATACAATTCAAAATAAACCTTCTTTTCTATTATCAAAGTATACATTCGATACTTTTGTTGTAGGAAATAGCAATCGCTTCACGCATGCTGCTTGCCTAGCTGTGGGAGAAACCCCAGCAAAAGCCTATAATCCTCTATTTATCTATGGTGGTGTAGGTTTGGGTAAGACCCACCTTATGCATGCAATCGGACATATGGTACAATCCCATAGTCCAAATGCCAAAGTGTTGTATGTTTCTACAGAAAAATTTACCAATGAAATGATCAGTTCCATACAAAATAATGCAACGGAAAAATTTCGTAACAAATATAGGAATATCGATGTTTTGTTAATTGATGATATACAGTTCTTAGAAAGAAAGGAAAGTACGCAAGAAGAATTTTTCCATACTTTCAACGCACTGCATGAATCTAGTAAACAAATAGTGATTTCCAGCGACCGTCCTCCAAAAGATATACCTACTCTAGAGGATCGGCTAAGATCTAGGTTTGAATGGGGCTTAATTACAGACATACAAACACCGGATTTTGAAACCAGAGTAGCAATTCTTCGTAAGAAAGCAGACCTTGAGGATTATATTCTCACTGATAAAATTCTTTCATCTATTGCAGAAAGGGTGCGTACCAACATCCGGGAACTTGAAGGGGCCTTGGTAAGGGTTGTCGCTTATTCTCAAATTAATTCGATTCCTTTCGAAGATATTACTGATGAAGTAGTCGGTATTGCCTTGAAAGATGTGATTATTTCAAATCAAGCTATGAAAATTGATATTAAAAGAATTATTGAAGTAGTTGGAGAATACTATAATTTAAGAATAGATGATTTCGTAAGTAAAAAACGTACTAGAACCATCGCCTACCCAAGACAGATTGCCATGTATTTAAGCAGGGAAATGACCGATTTACCCCTAATCAAAATTGGTGAGGAATTCGGAGGTAGGGATCATACTACAGTAATGCATGCCATTGATAAAATTGGAGAGGAAATTAAGGAAAGCCACGATTTGAAGAATATAGTCAAATCTCTGGAAAAACAGATTAAAAATAGCTAGTGTGGATAACATCTAGAAACTTATCCTAACTATCCACAGGTTATCCACAGGTTATGACCTGCTATATCGCGGTTTTGGTCCGTTATCAACATAATAACAGGCCTTACTATTATGACTATATTATATAAAAGAATAAGATAGGAGAATAACATGAGATTTTCAATCGACCAAACAACATTCTTAGAAGGCGTTCAAACAGTACAACGCGCTATTTCCACCAAATCTGTTTTACCTCCAATCCTATCAGGCATATACATTGAAGCGAAGGACAACGAGGTTTACCTTAAAGCAACTGACTTGGAGATCGGAATAGAATATGTAATACCTGCGAACGTGGAAGAAAATGGTGCTAGTGTTTTGCCAGCTCGCTATTTTGTGGAATTGGTCAAAAAATTACCTAGTATTGAGCTATTGATAGAAGAAATAGAAAATTCACAAATTCGCATAGGTTACGGAAAATCGGAAATCATATTAAATGCATATGATGCTGATGAATTTCCTCCCTTGCAACAGTTTGATGAAACAAATTATCTTTCTATGAAGAAGAATGTTTTGATTGGTGGTATTAAAAACGTATCTATAGCAGCATCGAGCGATTATACAAGACCGATATTCACAGGAATTTTGTTGGAAATTCTCCAGGGAAACCTACTTAAGCTAGTTGCTACAGATACACATCGGTTAGCCTATACGGAAATAGACCTGGGTGTTGAACCGAGTGATGTGAATACATCCGTAATTATTCCTAGCCGTAGTTTGATAGAAATTAGTCGCATATTCAAAATGGATGAAGGAGAGTTAAGAATATTTATTGATAGAAACAAGATTCTTTTTCAGGCAGATGGTATAAAAATTACTTCTCGATTAATAGAGGGAAAATTTGTTAATTATAAACAAGTCATCCCGGAAGAGTATTCAACCCGTGTACGTCTTATGAAGCGTGGTTTTGCAGACTCACTGGAAAGGGCCTCACTTTTATCACGTGATGATTTATCTAAAAGAAAACACAATACCGTAAAACTCTCGATTGGAGAGGGTGAAATGCAAATATCTTCAAAATCGTCACAAATCGGAGAATTAGAAGAAGAATTGCCAATCCATTTGGAGGGTGATTCCTTGGAAATAGGCTTTAATGCCAAATACCTATTGGATGTATTACGCGTTGTGGATACAGAAGAAGTGGTCATAGATCTTACGACTGAACTTAGTCCAGGAATTATTCGTCCTGTAGACGGTAAAGATAAGTCTCTGTTTTTGGTTCTTCCAATTCGGTTAAGCTAATGCTTTTAACAATAAATACAGAACAGATTGCTTTGGATGCATTGCTTAAGTGGGCCAACGTTGTCGTCAGCGGTGGTGAAGCAAAATATATCATTTCGGAAGGTTTAGTTCGTGTTAATGGTGAGGTTGTTACACAACGTAAGAAAAAACTTAGTGTAGGGGATATTGTATCCGTAGAAGGTCTTGAAGAGGCCATAGAACTGGCCCGGGAAAATTAGATAAAATGAGAATCACCAGAATTTTTATTCAGAATTTTACAAATTATCAGGCTCAGGATTGTTCACCTGATACAAAAATAAATATACTACAAGGAGAAAACGCCCAAGGGAAAAGTAATTTTTTGGATGCAATCCATTACTTAAGTCGGGCTACTTCTTATAGACATAGTAAGGATAAAGAACTCATTCGTTGGAACAATGAGTTCTTTCGTTTAAAAGCGCTTATTGAAGGAAAAGAAGGTAATAAGAAGATTGAAATCAACTACCTTTCAGGCAAAAAAGGAATATTTATTGATGATATGCGTATCGATACAATAGATAATTTTCTAGGATCGTTTTTGACAGTCATATTTTCTCCAGAGGATTTGACCCTAATTAAGGGCTCTCCTGATAACAGAAGACGTTTTTTAGATGATGAATTGTTGCAATCTAGTCATCGGTATGCAAAAGAATTGTACCGATACAAAAAAATCCTATTACAACGGAATAATTTACTGAAAAAAATGCGAAATGGCGAGATAAATGAGGAACTTTTATCTGTTTATGATAGACAGATGGCTCAAAATGGAATATATGTATTAGAGAGTCGAAAGGATATGTTGGAAAAATTAAAACCATTGGCACGACTATCTCATAGAAAACTCACAGATGGAAAAGAGGAATTAGAAATTATATATCTTTCCTCATTTGATCCATCTAATTCCAATGCTGGTTTAACAGAAGAATCCTATATCCAATTACTAAAAAATCATTGGAAAGAAGATACGTTACGTGGCTATACTGGACTGGGACCACATCGAGATGATTTTAAAATTCTAATAAATGGAAAAGATGCAAAAATTTATGGATCGCAAGGTCAACAACGAACAGTTGCTTTGAGTCTTAAAATGGCCGAAATCGAATTTTTGAAGGCTGTGCATGGTGAATATCCGGTTTTGTTATTAGATGATGTACTTTCTGAGTTAGACAATAGTCGTCGCAATTGTTTGATTGAATTGGTCAGTCAAAATATTCAAACATTCATTACTTGTACAGATGTGGAGGACTTGAAAGGGATTCATCCTGAGGCGCATAGGATGATGTTGGTAGAAGATGGAAAAATTGTGTAGAACGCTTTTTCTTTTGGGAAAAGTGTTCTTTTGGGTTAGTGATATTAAAGCCGAATATGTGATATAATTGATAAGAATTCATGCAGAAAGAGAGATAAGAATGGCTGATAAGAAACAGAACGCTAAAGATTCATATAATGCCAGTCAGATCCAAGTACTTGAGGGGCTGGAAGCGGTAAGAAAAAGACCTGGTATGTATATTGGTACGACCAGTTCACGTGGCTTGCATCATCTGGTTTATGAGATTGTGGATAACAGCATAGATGAGGCCTTGGCTGGCTACTGTGGAAAAATAGAAGTAACTATCGAACAGGATAATATTATCAGAGTCAGTGACGATGGTCGTGGTATCCCCGTTGATTTACACCCAAAACTAAAAAAACCAGCAGTTGAAGTGGCACTTACTGTGCTTCATGCAGGTGGTAAATTTGGTGGGGGAAGTTACAAAGTTTCCGGGGGATTACACGGTGTAGGCATGTCAGTTGTAAATGCCCTATCTGAATGGCTAGAAGTACGGGTAAAAAGAGAGGAAAATGTATATTTTCAATCTTATGCTCGTGGTAAGAAGACATCTGAATTAAAAGTCATAGGTTGTTGTGAAGGAACAGGTACAGAAATTCGATTTAAGGCAGATTCAGAAATATTCGATACGGTCGTTTATGAATTCGAAATACTAGCGCATCGTCTTAGAGAGTTGTCTTATTTAAATAAAGGTTTACGAATCCATCTTACTGATGAACGTAGTGGTAAAAAAGAAGAATTTTGCCACGAAGGGGGTATCGTAGATTTTGTGCAACATTTGAACAAAAATAAAAATGTCTTACACAAAAAACCAATATATATGCATGCAAGTAAGGATGATGTTGATGTCGAAGTAGCCCTTGGCTATCATGATGGCTATATTGAAAATATCCTCTCTTATGCCAACAATATCCATACGACCGAAGGTGGTATGCATGAGTCTGGTTTTAAATCAGCCCTAACTAGGGTCATAAATACTTATGCAGAAAAGAAAAAATTAATTAAGGATAATAAAGTTAAATTAAGTGGAGAAGATATTCGAGAAGGATTAACCACAGTAATTTCTGTAAAGGTGAAGGATCCTCAGTTCGAAGGTCAGACTAAAACAAAATTAGGAAATTCCGAGGTTCGTGGGATTGTGGAATCCATTATGGGTGAAACGTTATCTACCTATCTCGAGGAAAACCCTTCAGTCGGCAAAAAAATAATTGAAAAATCTGTTATGTCCTCTAGGGCAAGAATGGCTGCAAGAAAAGCTAGGGAGCTTACACGACGTAAAAGTGCACTTGAAATATCCTCCCTACCTGGTAAATTAGCAGACTGTTCCATTAAGGATCCTTCTATGTGTGAGATATATATCGTAGAGGGTGATTCTGCAGGTGGTTCTGCTAAACAAGGCAGAGACCGTAGCTTTCAAGCTATTTTGCCTTTGAAAGGTAAAATCATCAACGTTGAAAAAGCTAGGATGGATAAAATACTGAATAACGATGAAATTCGTGCAATGATTACGGCATTTGGCACTAGTATTGGTGAGGAATTCAATATTGAAAAATCCAGATACCATAAGACGATTATCATGACAGATGCTGACGTCGATGGTGCACATATTCGTACGCTGTTGCTTACTTTCTTTTATCGATATATGAGACCTTTATTAGAGCAAGGATATATCTATATCGCACAACCCCCCTTGTTTAAATTAAAAAAAGGTAAAACAGAGGTATATGCCTACTCAGATGAAGAGATGAGTACCATTTATAAAGAGATGGGTGGCGAAAAAATTAACATCCAGCGCTATAAAGGTTTGGGTGAAATGAACCCGGAACAACTTTGGGATACGACCATGGATCCTGAAAAGCGAACTTTATTACAAGTTACGATTGAGGATGCGATTGAGGCTGATGAGATTTTTACCATTCTTATGGGTGATAAAGTGGAACCACGGCGGGACTTTATTCATGACAACGCCAAAAAAGTTCAAAATCTAGATATTTAGGGCTCCCTAGGAGCCCATTTCCTTGGGTGAATCATGAATTTAATTACTGTAGAAAAAATTAGCAAAGCATATAATGAGCAGAAACTTTTTCAAGAGATTACGTTTGGTATTGAGCTAGGTGAAAAAGTTTCTCTGGTAGGTCGAAATGGTACGGGAAAATCTACACTTTTGAGCCTCATTGCAGGCAAAGAATTGCCAGATAGCGGCAAGATCATGATAAACCAGCAGTGCAGGATGGAATATTTGGAACAAAATCCTGACTTAGTCCCTGGTTTAAGTGTGATGGAGCAGATTTTCTATGATGGTTCTCCGGAATTAGATGTGGTCAAAGAGTATACGGCAACATCTAACGATTTGGAACAAAATCCAAATAACCAGGAATTGCAGAATAAGTTGCAAAAGTTAGCACTTAAAATGGAACGATTGCAACTTTGGAATATCGAAGAGGAAGTAAAGAGTATTTTAAATCGCCTAGGTATTGGAGAGTATCACCGTATGGTGGATACCTTATCTGGAGGAGAAAAAAGGCGCTTGGCTTTGGCGCGTGCCTTAATCCGTCCGGCGGATTTGCTACTTTTGGATGAGCCAACCAACCATTTAGATTTAGATACCATTCAGTGGCTAGAGAAAACACTTAAGAAACGCAAGACTGCGATTCTTATGGTTACACATGACCGAGAATTTTTAAACCGTGTAACAGATAAAATTCTAGAACTGGATGGCACAAAGATATATGCACATCTAGGTAAATTTTCTGACTATTTGAAAAACAAGGATGACAGGTTGTGTACAGAGCAAGTCATGCGCAAAAAGGAAAAAGCGCTCTACCGTCAGGAATTGGAATGGATGAAAAGTGGTGTGCGTGGAAGAGGGACTAGGCAAGAAGCAAGGATTGAGCGTTTTCGTGTCCTTGAAGAAGGTCTGGTACAAATCAATGATCAAGAGTTGGATATGGCTTTTCCTATGCAAAGATTGGGCAAGAAAATCATTGAGATGAAACACGTTGGGAAGTCTTTTGGTGAACTTCAGGTGTTGGATGATTTTTCTTATCTATTCAACCGCTACGACCGGATTGGGATTGTAGGTAAAAATGGAATTGGGAAAAGTACCTTGTTAAAACTACTGCAAGGAACTGTTCAACCTGATACAGGGCATATTATCCGGGGCGAGACACTAAAGATAGGATATTTGTCTCAACAATCTGAACAACTCAATGATGAAATTACACTTTATGAAACAGTGAATCAACGTTGGTCTTACATAAAAGACAGTCGAGGGATAGAAGTTACAGCTGCAAAATGGTTGGAACGTTTTCTTTTCCCTAAAGAAAAACAACAATCTTTCGTAGGACAGCTTTCTGGAGGAGAAAAACGGCGTTTGGCAATTTTACTCGTTCTACTAGAGGGACCGAACGTATTGTTATTAGATGAACCGACTAATGATTTAGACCTAGATACTTTATTGGTACTAGATGCTTTTTTAGATGACTACCCTGGTGTTTTGTTAGTGGTATCCCATGACCGTTTTTTCTTAAATAAGAATGTTGATTGTATTTTTGAATTTTTAGATGGCGGACAGGTGAAAAGATATAGCGGAAGCTTCGATGCCTATATGGAAAAAAGACAGCTAGAAAAACCAGTAGCTAAGAAAAAAACGCTAGATAAGTCGAATGGGGAAAAGAAGAATAAGATATCCTATGGAGAAAAGAAGCGTTTCGAGGAACTGGAGCAAATAATTCCGGTGCTGGAAAATGAAATTGGATGTCTTGATGCAGAAATGCAGGGTGGAAACGATGATTATGCCCATCTGCAAGACTTACATCAAAAAATTGAAGGTAAAAAGGCCAGTTTAGAAAATCTTTATGAAGAGTGGACAGCTCTGGCTGAAAAGATAGAGGAGAATGCATGAGATGGAAGTAGGCAAATTGGAAATTGAAGATCTTAAAAAGCGCATATTTCCGTATACTGGGGAAAAAAGAAAAGAAACATTGATTCGCGCCATGATTGGAGAGGATTGTAGTGCATTAGACCTTGAAGGTGATGTTACAGTCTTATCCACTGATCCTATTACTGGAGCAGATGAGGAGGGTGGGTACCTTTCCATACTTGTATCTTGTAATGATGTACTTTCGAATGGTGCGGAACCAGTGGGCATATTGCTTACGCTCCTTTTACGAGAAGGGGAAACAGTAGAAAAAGCGGAAAAAATAATGGCTTCTGCCCATCGTGGTGCTAAGGAACTTCATGTAGAAATCATTGGAGGGCATACTGAAATAACGCCAGGACTTAATCAGACAATACTTTCAGTCACTGCAATTGGGCGAGCTACCAAAAAAGAGCTTCTTCATGCAGAAGATATTGAGTTTGGAGATGGACTAGTTCTTACCAAAGGCGCGGGAATTGAAGGGACAGCTATTCTTTGCTCAGACTATCCTGAACAAATGCGTAAACTGCTCGGTGATGAGCAGTGGAAAAAAGGGAAGGATATGCTGCAGGAAATAAGTGTTTATAAAGAGGCTATGCTTGCCAAACAATTCGAGCTACATGCTATGCATGATGTTACAGAAGGTGGAGTCTTTGGTGCTTGCTATGAAATGGCTGTTGCATCTAAAAGTGGACTTACAGTAAATACAGATAGCATTGAGCTAAGACCTAGTACTAAAAAGATTTGTGAATCTATCGGGCTTGATCCGTATCGTTTGATTTCTAGTGGCTCATTGTTGATTGCAACACCACAGGCTGATGAATTGGTTGAGTATTTAAATGAGAATCAGGTAGCAGCTACTAGAATTGGTACTTTCCATGAAGGAAAGATACAAATTCAGGATGCTCAGGGGCTTAGAATGATGAAACCACCTCAAGGTGATGAACTATGGCGAGCCAAAGAGCTGTTGCAAGGATAGAAAAAAAATAGCCTATGCGATATAATATTATTTAGTTTGGAGACGGGAGAAATAGAATCAGTGGAATATTCACACGGAAAGATACTTCAAGTAAATCTTGAAGACGAAATGAAGAAGTCCTATATTGATTACGCCATGAGCGTCATTGTGGGAAGAGCTTTGCCAGATGTAAGGGATGGACTTAAACCGGTTCATCGCCGCATTCTCTACTCAATGTACGAGACGGGTATGACTGCAGACAAACCATTCAAGAAATCAGCTTGGGTGGTTGGTGATGTGTTAGCAAAGTACCACCCTCATGGTGATATAGCAGTATACGATACCATGGTACGTATGGCCCAAGACTTTTCTTACCGCTATCAATTGGTAAATGGACATGGTAACTTTGGTTCTGTAGACGGAGACCGTGCTGCAGCCATGCGTTATACGGAAGCCAAAATGTCTAAAGTGGCAATGGAATTACTTCGAGATATCGATAAGGATACCATCGATTACGCACCCAACTACGATGAAAGCTTAAAAGAACCAACCGTAATGCCGTCACGTTTTCCTAATTTACTGGTCAACGGATCCTCCGGTATCGCGGTCGGTATGGCGACCAATATTCCACCACATAATATGGGTGAGGTATTGGATGCTCTCAATGCCTTGATTGAGAATCCGGATGTTACCATCAAGGAATTGATGAATTATATCAAAGGTCCGGACTTTCCTACGGCAGCGATTATTATGGGCATGGAAGGCATTTATAACGCTTACCATACCGGCCGAGGCTCAGTGAAGATACGTTCTAAAAATACCATCGAGCATATGAAAAATGGGAAGGAACGCATCATTGTAAATGAACTACCCTATCAAGTAAACAAAGCACGTTTAATTGAAAAGATAGCTGAATTGGTTCGTGACAAAAAAATTGAGGGAATAACTGACCTGCGCGATGAATCTGACAGAAAAGGTATGCGTATTGTCATTGAACTCAAAAAGGGCATCAATGGAGATGTAATTTTAAACCAACTATTCAAGCATACGCAGATGCAGACAACCTTTAGCATCATTATGTTGGCATTGGTGGACAACAAACCTCAAGTTTTAAATATTAAACAAATTTTAGAGCATTATTTGGCGCACCAAAAATCTGTATTTACTCGCCGTACCCAGTTTGAATTAGATAAGGCTGAAGCAAGAGCACACATCGTTGAAGGTCTTCTTTTGGCATTAGGCAGTATTGAACGTGTCATTAAGATCATTAGAGGGTCGGAAAATGCTGACTCTGCTAAGTTTGCGCTGATGGAAGAAATTGGATTGAGTGAAATCCAAGCCAAGGCTATTTTGGATATGAAATTATCCAGATTGACGGCTTTGGAGCAGACAAAGTTGGATGAAGAATACCAGGATCTTTTAACCACAGTAGGTTATCTAAAAGAAATACTTGCTGATGAATTAAAACTGATGCAGTTGATTAAAGATGAATTTGAGAGAGTTCGTAATAAATATGGTGATGAAAGAAGAACAGCACTCATTGCGGATGAAGGTGACCTTGAGATAGAGGACCTGATCGCTGAGGAAGATGCAGTTATTACCATTACGCACAGAGGATATATTAAGAGATTACCGGCCACCACTTACCGCAGTCAGAAGCGGGGAGGCAAGGGAGTCAAAGCACTTAGTAAAAAGGATGAGGATTTTGTAGAGCACTTATTTATAACGACTACTCATCATTACCTGATGTTCTTTACCAACACAGGTCGAGTGATGCGCCTCAAGGTTCATATTTTACCAGAGGCAAGTCGAACAGCTAAGGGGTCAGCCATTGTCAATCTTTTGCATTTAGAAAAGGGAGAGTACGTGACGACAGTTATTCCTGTTAAAGAGTTTAACGATGATGAGTATTTGCTCACCGTGACTAGGAAAGGTGTCGTTAAGAAATCTAGCTTAAGTGCATATGATACCAAACGCAAGGATGGCATTATTGCGCTTACCTTGGATGAGGATGACGAACTGATTAGTGTGAACTTAACAGATGGAAGCAAAGAAGTAATCATGGGTACTAGACATGGTCATAGTATTCGCTTTTCTGAAGATGATGTCCGTAAAATGGGTAGAACAGCACGAGGCGTCAAGGGTATTACTTTAGGAGCAGGAGATGAAGTAATCGGAGCTGATGTAGTGAATGAAAGTGCTGATTTATTGGTGATTAGTGAAAACGGTTATGGAAAACGGACTGATTTATCAGAATATCGTACTCAGACTCGGGGTGGTAAAGGAATCTTCACCATCAAGGGCTCGGAACGAAATGGTAATTTGGTTGCCTTAATGATTATTAGTGAAGGGGATGACATTATGTTAATCTCTAAAGAAGGAATCATTATCCGTGAACCTGTTACCGACATTTCCAAAATTGGAAGAGTTACCCAAGGTGTTAAGGTTATGAACATGGCGGAAAACGATCAAGTTGTAGCGGTCGCTAGGGTAGCCATTAAGGAAGAAAACGATAACTAAGCCAAAAAGATTGCTTGGCAGTGGTTAAAGTAAGGAGAATAGATGGATATTGCATTTACTGGCGGTACTATCGTAACTGTCAATGAAAGCAGAGAAATCCTTTTTGATGCGGGCCTGCTAGTAGAAGGCGATAAAATTATAAATATCGGTAGTGCTCAAGATATCAGAAGAAAAGCGCTTGAGAAGAAGATTGCAGTCCAGGACTTCAGTGGAAAAGTGATGTTTCCTGGACTGATTAACACCCATACGCATCTATTTCAAAACCTCTTAAAAGGGATTGGTAACGGATATCGTATGGAAGATTGGTGGAGTAAGACCATCGGCTATTATGGAGCCTTTATTGAAGAGCAGGACTTTAGAAATGCCGCCTGTGCTGGATTGCTTGAAGCAGCCAAGTCGGGAACAACCACTATTTTGGATTATAGTTATGCCAATCCAATTCCCTATGTGGGAGATGCCATTATTGAATCTGCTACAAAAATTGGGATTCGCCTTATCTATGGAAGAGGCTTTAACGTATCCAATGAATTTGTGCCGAAAGCATTAAGAGAACCTTTGGAAAAGGTGTTTACAGATACGCTACGGCTGCGTGAGCAATATAAGGAAATAGATATTTGGTTAGCACCAGCGGTCAACTGGAGCATGACTAGAGATGAACTAATCCGGATGAACCAGTTTGCTAGAGATGAAAAATTTCCAATAACCATGCACTTGCTGGAAACGGCAAGCGATGAAGAGATATGGCAGGATCTTTACCAAAAAAATCTGATGAGAGATTTATCAGATATTGGTATCCTGGATAAGTCTTTTTTGGGGGTTCATTTCGTTTCTGCAACGGATAAAGATATTCATTTTTTAAAAAAACATGGAGCTAGCGTTTCTCATAACCCTATATCCAATATGTATCTGGCTTCAGGAGTATGCCCTCTACCAGAACTGTTAGAACAAGGTATCCCTGTTTCATTGGGTACAGATGGTGCTGCTAGTAACAATACCTTGGACATGCTGGAAACGATGAAAATGACGGCACTACTCCAAAAGGTACATCGTAAGGATCCACAGTGCATAGATGCCATGCAGGTTCTAGAAATGGCTACGATCCAGGGGGCTAAAGCACTTAAAAAGGATCATGAAATAGGTTCCTTAGAGGTAGGAAAACAAGCAGACCTCTTTTTAATGGAACCCACTGCCAGTTTGAAAAGTTCCCCCATGCACGACCCGCTGGCAACACTTATATATTCTAGTAGCGAAGATGCGATTTCTCATGTAATGGTTGCAGGAAAGTTTGTGATATGCAATCATATTTCAGCACGAGTGAATACGGAAGAAACAATTCAATCGCTGAATAAGAGTGCTAGAAAACTGATAGAAAACTCGGGAGGTTATCATGATTGATATAAGGTTTATTCGTAGTGAACCGGAAAAGGTTAAGGAAAACCTGGTAAGACGGGGAGTAGATGTTGATGTTGAACAAATACTAAATCTTGACCAAAGAAAACGCGATATATTGGGACAGGTAGAAGAAAAGAAGGCTCATCGGAACAGTGTTTCTAAGAGCATTGGTAAAAAGAAAAAAGCTGGTGAAGATGTAAGTGCGGTCATGCAGGAAATGCGTAGCCTAGGAGAAGAAATTTCTTCTCACGATGAGGAAGTTAAAGAGTTAGATCAACAAATTTTTACTATGATGTTGCAAATTCCCAATATGTTACATGAATCGGTCCCTTCAGGAGAAGGTGAGGAAGATAATGTGGAAATCGCTTGCTATGGTGAAATACCACATTGGTCCTTTGAGGCAAAGAACCATTGGGAAATTGGGGAAGAATTGGATATTATCGATCCAGTCAGAGCAGGTAAAGTGACTGGTGCTCGATTTACATATATGAAGGATGCCGGGGCTAGATTAGAGCGGGCCTTAATCAATTTTATGTTGGATTTACATTGTGATAAGCAAGGATACAAAGAAATAGTTCCTCCTTTTCTTGTAAATTCCGACAGTATGCTTGGTACGGGTCAATTGCCCAAATTTGCTGACGATATGTTTAAGGTTCAAGGAACAGATTATTACTTAATTCCTACTGCGGAGGTTCCTTTAACCAATATGTATGCAAGAGAAATTTTAGAACCAGAGGATATGCCACAGTTTTTTACGGCCTATACCCCCTGCTTCAGAGCTGAAGCAGGCTCAGCTGGAAAAGATACTCGAGGACTAATTCGCCAACATCAATTTAACAAGGTGGAAATGGTCAAGTACTGCCGTCCAGAAGATTCATATGTAGAGTTGGAAAAGCTGATTCAAAATGCTATGGAGGTTTTGGACCTTCTTAAACTCCCCTACCGTACAGTTTTGCTGTGCAGCAAGGATGTTGGTTTCTCAGCAACCAAAACGATTGACTTGGAAGTTTATATGCCAGGATTTGGGGGTTATCGGGAGATTTCTTCTTGCTCCAATTTCGAAGATTTTCAAGCGAGAAGAGCGGGAATTAAGTTTCGCCGTGAAAAAAAGGGAAAACCGGAATATGTACATACCTTGAATGGATCAGGCCTGGCTGTAGGTCGTACCGTAGCAGCAATTCTAGAGAATTATCAACAAGAAGATGGAAGTGTCAGGATTCCTAAGGTACTGTTACCATACATGGGTGGAAAAGAATGGATTAAATAAGGTAAACCTGTTGACAAAGCGTTTTTGGCAATGCTATAATCTACCTTGCGTGATTCGGAAGAAAAACATCTGGAGAGGTGTCCGAGTGGTTTAAGGAGCTGGTCTTGAAAACCAGTGATACCGAAAGGTACCGTGGGTTCGAATCCCACCCTCTCCGCCAAAAAACTTTGTGGAGAAGTACTCAAGCGGCTGAAGAGGCTCCCCTGCTAAGGGAGTAGGTCTGTTAATAGCGGGCGCGAGGGTTCAAATCCCTCCTTCTCCGCCACATTGTTACATAGGACATTTGTCCTTTCCTATATAATTGAACATGCGCCCGTAGCTCAGCTGGATAGAGCGTTTGGCTACGGACCAAAAGGCCACAGGTTCGAATCCTGCCGGGCGTACCAAAACAGTGCTTAGGCACTGTTTTTTTTATTGAAATGCGGAAGGTTTTGGTATACACTCCCTATAAGATAGATGGAGGTACTATGGTAACATACGCAATTTTGGGAAATCCAGGACATAATAGGGTATATTTCGAGGAATCTAGCAGATTGGCCTTACGTGAACTTGCAGTTGCATTTAAAAAAATGGAGGCGCAGTGCAGTAATATTCGCAAGGAGAGCATTGCGGGTATTGGCTATAGCCTGTTTGATAGTGACCGGGAGCTAAACGATAGAGATTTACAAATCATATCTTGGCTGTCCTTTGGCTATGCGCTTTTTAAATTTGAAGAAATGGGTGTATTGCGTCCAGTGGAAAAAAACAGCACTAATTTTTTTGACACGGATTTTAGCAGTATCTTGAAATATAGTGGTAAGACCAATGAATTGTTTACACGTTTGATGTTGAGTATTGCTGAACTTTCCTCGGCTTTCTACGGAAGTCAGGAGATTCGCCTTTTGGACCCTATAGCCGGAAAAGGAACCACACTTTTTGAAGGTCTAATCCGAGGGCACCATGTATATGGTATTGAGATAGGAGATAAAGTCGTAACGGAATCCTACCATTTTATTAAAAAGTATCTTGAGAATAAATGTTATAAGCATGTAAGCAAGACGATTCGCTTTAGTGGAGAGAAAAAGGAGTTTACGGTCAAACGGTATCAGCTAGAGATTGGACGAGACAAGAAAGATTTCAAGGAAAAGGCCCAGAAGTCTTGTGAACTAATCTCAGGTAATTCCCTATATACCAATCAATACTATAAGAAGAACTATTTCCATCTTATTGTAGGAGATCTACCCTATGGGGTGCAGCACGGTAACGTAGCCAAGGTGAAATCTTCTTCTATTACTAGAAGCCCTGAGGAATTGCTAAAGAATTGTCTTCCTGGATGGTATGACGTATTAAAACCAGGAGGTTCCATGGTTTTAGCCTGGAACACCTATGTTTTTCCTAGAGAAGCGATGGTAGGCTTAATTAAGGAAGCTGGCTTTGAGGTTCTCGAACAGGTTTATGAGGAATTTGTGCACCAAGTGGATCGTTCTATTCGTCGTGACATCATAGTGGCTCAAAAACAGTAACGATTCACCAATTCGTACTCCTGTTGCAGCTCATCCATGGGCCAGAGTGGGAAGTGGGACTTAGATAAAGTTTTTTATTGAGACAGCGTAATTACGCTGTCTTTTGCGTTTGGTGTACAATTGAATAAAATAAATGAATATGGAGGCAAAATGAAAACAGTTTTAGAATCACGTGTAGAACATGTTGAAATTGTATTCCAACAACATATCAATAGCTATGGACGACTTTTTGGTGGAGTGCTGATGTCTTGGATAGATGTGGTAGCAGCAGTGGTAGCCAGACGTCATTCGCATATGGAAGTAAGCACGGTAACGGTGGATAGCCTACGGTTCAAGAAACCAATCTTCTTAAGTGATACGGTAGTCCTTATTGGACAAATAACTTGGACGGGACACCGTGCTATGGAAGTGCGGGTAGACACGTACACAGAAACCCTCAAGGGCGAAAGAACCCATGTGAATAGAGCGTATCTAGTGTTGGTTGCTATTGATGAGAATGGCCAGGTAGTAGAAGTGGAACCGATACAGCCACAGGGCCCTGAAGAACTAGAAGAATACGCGTCAGGAACGAAGCGGCAAGAGTATCGTTTGCAACGTAAAGAAGAAGGATTTTAGAAAATTTGTGAATTAACTTGCAAGGATTTACGCTTTGTAATATAATTCACTTATACCCAACCGGGGTATGGTATAAAATGGATGATTTAATCGACCTGGGAGGAGAATAATGGGAAGAAAAATACTAATAGTCGGCGGTGTAGCCGGCGGTGCGGGCACAGCAGCTCGACTGAGACGTATGGATGAAGAAGCAGAGATTATCGTTTTTGAGCGTGGAAGCTATATTTCCTTCGCAAACTGTGGTTTGCCGTATTATGTTGGGGGGACAATCAAGAACCGAAGAGATTTGCTCTTGCAAACTCCGGAAGCCATGATGGCTCGCTTCAATATCGAGATTCGCATTAACAATGAAGTAACTAGGATTGACAGACAAGAAAAAGAAATAGAGGTCAAGGGAGAAAATGGCTTCTATAAAGAATCATATGATGTATTAGTACTCTCCCCTGGTTCGACACCACTTGTGCCACCGATTCCGGGAATAGCCAATCCCAATATCTTTTCTCTATGGACTGTACCCGATGTAGACAAGATTAAATCTTATGTAGAGGATAAGAATCCTCGAACTGCAATAGTCATTGGTGGCGGTTTTATCGGTATTGAAATGGCGGAAAATTTATATGATTTAGGCATTGAGGTATCGATTGTCGAAATGCTGGATCAGGTGATGACACCTTTTGATTATGATATGGCTCAGATCTTGCATGAAAACATTACCTCTAAAGGGGTTAATTTGGAGTTGTCTAATGGGGTTAAGTCGTTTGACTATCAAGATGGAACGACAAAGGTTACTTTGCAAGATGGCAAGGAAATCTCAGCAGACATGGTCATACTATCCATTGGCATCAGGCCGAATGGTGAACTGGCAAAAGCAGCAGGACTTGAAGTAAACAAACGAGGTGGTATTGTGGTAGACGATTACCTAAAGACCTCGGATGATAGTATTTATGCATTAGGTGATGTTATTGAAGTAAAACACTATATAGGCAGAGAAGAAACCATGATTCCCTTAGCAGGACCGGCTAACAGACAAGCTAGAATCCTAGCCAATAACATTTGTGGTGCTAAGGAAGCCTATCGTGGTTCACAAGGTACTTCTGTGGCCAAGGTATTTGATTTGACAGCAGCTAGTACGGGATATAATGAGAAAGCACTTAAGGCCAAAGGCTTGGAGAAAAAGAAAGATTTTGATTCAGTCATTACTATCCTACGTTCCCACGCTGGATATTATCCGGCAGCTCTTCCACTGACCTTAAAGGTTATTTATGACATGGAAGGTAAGATTCTAGGCGCGCAAGGAGTAGGATACGACGGGGTCGATAAACGTATTGATGTAATTGCTACTGCCATTCGCTTCAAGGGAACAATAGATGACCTGAAGGATTTGGAGCTTGCTTATGCACCACCTTATTCTAGTGCTAAGGATCCCGTGAATATGGCCGGTTTCGTAGCAGATAATGTGCTCACAGGTAGGATGGGTAGTATCGACTGGGATGAAATTGCAACATTAGACCCTAAGACGACTCAGCTTTTGGACGTGCGTGAGGCTGAAGAGCGCGAATTGGGCAAGATTGATCCATCTATACATATACCAATCAACTCTTTGCGGAAACGTATTGGTGAATTGGATAAAGATAAGGAAGTCATAATTTATTGTGCAGTAGGCATCCGAGGATACATTGGAGCCAGAATATTGATGCAAAAAGGGTTCAAAGTAAGAAACTTACTTGGTGGATATACCCACTATAGAAGAGCGATCAAAGATTATAGCCTGAAGGATGTATTGGGCATACAAAATGCCATGAGCTATGGCGACCAGATTAAACAAAATGTGGAATCCAAAGCTGTAATTAAAGTGGATGCTTGTGGTATGCAGTGTCCCGGTCCGATTATGGAAGTAAACAAGAAGATGCAGGAGCTTAGGCCTGGAGAAGTGCTAGAAGTTATGGCGACAGATCCAGGATTTCCGTCTGATGCCAAAGCCTGGTCAATTAAAACAGGAAACCGTTTTCTGCATGAAGAAAGAACGCCAGAGGGTTTCAAGGTTAGCATTGCGAAAGGTGGAGAAGTGGCAAAAAGCCAAGGAACTGTCTCCGGCGATAATGGAACCATGGTGGTATTTAGTGGAGACCTAGATAAGGCCATTGCAGCTTTTATCATCGCCAATGGTGCTGCGGCTATGGGCAAACAAATGACCCTGTTCTTTACTTTTTGGGGATTGAATATTTTAAGGAAAGATAGCAAGATTTCTTTAAAAAAATCACCAATTGAGCGTATGTTTGGCATGATGATGCCTCGTGGTGCTAAAAAACTAACCTTATCTAAGATGAATATGGGTGGTATGGGTACCAAGATGATGCAAAAGGTTATGAAGGATAAGAACGTAACCAGTTTGGAAGATTTGGTAAATTCTGCATTAGAAAGTGGCGTAAAGATTGTGGCTTGTACGATGAGCATGGATATTATGGGCTTGCAGAAGGAAGAATTAATTGATGGCATCGAGTATGCAGGCGTAGCTTCTTATTTGGGAGAAACGGATGCAGCCAACTTTAATCTATTTGTATAGAGAAGAATAGTTGCTAGGAAAAGAAAAGGGTTATACGATTAACATAGTACTTGCAATCTGAACCAACTTGCATTATTATGAAATTAAATAAATTGATAAAGTGGGTTTAGAAGACCGCATTAAGACCGAGAAAACTTTTTTTCGGTCTTTTTTAATTCAAATAAGGGGTGTAGAGATGCAAGAAAAAAAGAGCATATTGATTGAGAACGCTTGGATTCTGACGTTGGACCCAGACAACACTGTAATCGAGGACGGATACCTGTATATGGAAAATGGTCGAATCACGGAAGTGGGAAAAACCAGAGAAAATATGGGTGAAATCAAACAGAAAGCCTCCCAGATTATTGATGCTGAAGGTATGATTCTAATGCCTGGTATGGTTAACGCTCATTCGCATTTATTCCAGACCTTCACAAGAGGATTTGCAGATGACAAATTGTTATATCCTTGGCTTAAAGAAGAGATTTGGCCTTTTGCAGCGAATATGGAACATGGGGATTTCGCTCTTAGCGGTTTACTAGGATGCGTAGAGAATCTGAAGAATGGAGCGACGGCAGTTATTGACCAGCACTATGTACATACCTTCCAAGACTCATCCGATCTGATTCTTGAAGCTATGAAGGATACGGGAATTCGTGGCACGCTTTGCCGGACTTTTTCAAACTATAACTATACGCCGCTTTTGCAAGAAGAAGACGAAACCATTTATTCTTCACTAGTTCGTCTGACTGAGAAGTATCACAACAGCGAGAACGGTCGCCTGCAACTGTCTGTTGGTCCTATCAACCCATGGGGCTGCACGGTTGGGCTTTATCAAAGGACGTATGACTATGCCAAGGCCAATGGCTTAATGTATCAGATTCATACTGCTGAAACGGAAGATGTAGTGGAAAAATGTATAGAAATGTATGGGAAACGAAATGTAAACTTTTTTGATTCCATGGGTATCTTAGGGGAAAATACGCAGTTGGCTCATGCAATTTGGCTTGACGATGAAGAATTGGAACTAACGAGAGCAGCCAAAGCTAGTGTCGTACATTGTCCAGTAGCCAATATGTATCTGGCAGATGGTATTGCTAGAGTACCTGAGATGCGTAAGATGGGTATTTCTGTTTGCCTAGGAACAGATGGACCTGGTAGCAACAATGCACAGGACATGATGGAAGTATTAAAGACAGCCGTGATTTTACATAAGGTAAATACGCTAGATCCTATGATTCTTTCAGCAGAAGATGTTTTGAAAATGGCCTGCGTTGAAGGGGCAAAAGCGCTAGGACAGGAAGATTTAGGTCGCTTACAACCCGGTTACATTGCGGATATGATTTTGGTGGACTGGAAGAAGCCGCATATTGCTCCAGTACATAAGCCTGCTTCGGCCGTGGTTTTTTGTGCCAATGGGAATGATGTTGATACTAGCATTGTAGACGGAAAGGTTGTAATGCGAAATCGCAAAGTCGTTGGTGTGGATGAAAAAGCATTGATCGAGGAATGCCAACTTAGAGCACGTGCAATTAAACGCAAAATTTCCTAATACCAAGGAGGATAAATGTTTAAAGAGATACCGCGAGTAGATGTTAAAGCGAAAATCACAGGTAGTGCCAAGTATGCCGACGATATGATATTTCCAAAAATGGTCTACGGGGCCATGGTACGCAGCAGCATAGCACATGGAGATATTCTGTCCATAGATACAAAAGAGGCTTTAAAGCAAGAAGGTGTTTTGTCCGTAATTACGTATGATGACATCCCAGGAATAGCTGGTAAGGATAAGGAACGCCCGGTTTTAGCCAAGAAGCGGGTGCGATTTGTGGGAGATGGCATCGCAATTGTGGTGGCAAGTAGCCAACAAATTGCCAGAAGCGCAGCTGCTAAAGTAGTCGTTCGCTATAATGAGATTCCAGCTGTTTTCGATCCTTCCGAAGCGATTTTAGATAAACTACCAGCCATTCATGGTGATAGTAACCTAGAGAAGACGATTACCATGCACCATGGTGATACAGAAAAAGGTTGGAATGAGGCGGATGTAATCGTGGAACAAGAGGTCTGCACCCATAGAGTGCAGCATGCGGCCATCGAACCGGAATCAGCGGTGGCAGTTTGGCAAGAGGATCATTTAGAACTTTACTGTCCACCCAAGAGCCCTTTCAACGTGAGGCGAGTTGTGTCAGAGACGCTTGGCCTTAGTGTCAACAAGGTGCGCTTGATTAGTTCAACAGTAGGGGGATCCTTTGGTGGCAAAGATTACGATATGAGTTTATTGGGTTCCCGGGTAGCGCTAGTGTCCCGTTTGTCGGGTAGACCCGCTAAGATGACCTACAACCGAGAGGAATCCATTACGGAATGCACCAAACGCCATCCCTATAAAATGCAATACAAGATTGGTGCTAAAAAAGATGGAACCCTGACTGGATTGCAAGTGGATATCCTTAGTGATGCAGGAGCGTATCTATCAAAGTCAGCCATGGTTGGCTGGCGATCTTGTGTAGAGTCTTCCGGACCCTATCTTATTCCGAATATTCATACAGATGTGAAGGTAGTGTATACAAACCAGATTTATTCTGATTCGCTAAGGGGCTTTGGTTCACCTCAAGTGGACTATGGGATAGAAGTGGTTATGGATAAATTGGCGGAAAAATTGGGAATGGATCCACTGTTACTTCGTCGAAAAAATGCTCTAAAAGATGGAGATGAGCATGCTACAGGCCAGATTCTTACTGGTGTAAGCATGAAAGAATGTTTGGATAAACTGGAAGAAGCGTCTAAGTACGAAGAAACCAAAATACGCATAGATAATTTTAATAAGAAACAGACGGGGCCCTTGCGCCGTGGATTTGGTATTGCTGCGCTACATAGAGGGGAAGCCTTGGGCGCAGGCGGTGAAGGAATCGATACGGCAGGCGTGAATGTGCATATAGAAAAGGACGGCAGTGTCTTAATATACTGTGGCTTAAGTGAAGTCGGACAGGGCTGTCAAACCATGATGGTGCGCATTGTAAGTGAGATGCTGGGTATTAATCCGAGCCGTTGTCGTGTTAGCAAATTAGATACGGACTATGTCCCAGATTCAGGACCTACGGTAGCCTCAAGGGGTACTGTTATTGCTGGTAATGCTACCGTCATGGCAGTGGAAATAATTAAAGAAAAAATCCATAAAGCGTTGGCTGGCCAAAAATGGTTCAAAAATAATGCCGAATTAGTTTATGAAGGAGAAAAAATCCGTCTAAAAGATAATCCGGAAATAGAAGTAAGTTTCGATGAAGCCGTGAAAATGACTTTTTCCAACTGCGATAATCTGTATGGCAATGGTTGGTGGGCTGCACCCAAATTGGTCTGGGACTGGGAAAAAGGCCAGGGCGATGCCTATTTCAACTATGTCTATGGTGCTTGTGGTTGTGAGGTAGAAGTCGATTTGGATTCAGGTAAAACCAAAATCATTCGCTTTATCGCAGTACACGATGTTGGAACAGCCCTGAATATTGAAGAAGTGTATGGTCAAATATGTGGTGGGGTAGCCATGGGAATTGGGTATGCTCTGATGGAAGAAGTAAAATTGAGAGATGGTCAAATTCAAAATACTAATTTGGATTCCTACCTACTGCCCACAGCTATGGACATTGGGCAGATTGAGCCAGTGATTGTCCAAGATCACTCAGCAATCGGTCCTCTCGGTGCAAAAGGTTTGGGTGAACCGGTTACCTCTATTGTAGCTCCAGCTATCACGAATGCTATATCAGATGCCTTGGGAACTAGAATATATGAACTGCCTGCGGATTTAGAGCATGTCCTAGCAGCCAGCCGGAGGGAGGAATAATCATGGAAGAGCAATGGATTGCTAGTGAAACACTAGACGCTTTGCTAACAGAAATCGCGGATGGCAAAAAAACTATGGTAGCGGGTGGTACCGATTTGCTAATCCAAATGCGTGAGATGGATGAGGATGATAAACCGACAGAATTTGCCGACTTGTCTAAGGTCGGAAGTCTTCGGCACATTGAAATAGAAGAAGATACTCTGGTACTAGGGGCTACGGTGACATACTCGGACCTAATGAAGAGTGAGCTTGTAAAAGAAGCTCTGCCAATGTTGGCTCAAGCAGCGAGTCAGGTAGGTTCGCCGCAAATACGAAACCGAGGAACCATTGGGGGTTCGTTGGCCAATGCTAGTCCAGCTGCAGACCTAGCTCCGATTTGGGTATTATTGGATGCCGAGGTGGTTTTAAAGCGTTTGGGACAAAAAAGAGTTCTACTCGTACGAGAGTTTTTGACAGGAAATAAGACTACAGTCCTAGAAGAAGGCGAGTTGATTTGTAAAATTCGTTGTCCAATTAAGAAGGAATGTATCTCGCACTTCATAAAAGTGGGCCGGAGAAATGCGGCTGCTATTGCTAGATTGAACGGAGCGGCACTGTTATGCATGGAAGAAAAAAAGATAGCAGAGATTAAACTGGTTATTGGAGCGGCTACGCCGACACCACTAGACCTAAGTGACACTTGCGAAGTATTAAAAAATGACGGAAGTGTGGAAAATATAAATAAAATTGCACAGGAAACCCTTAAAAGAGTGGAGACCATATCTGGCAGGAGAGCGTCAGCAACTTGGAAGTTTCCTGCTATAGAGAACCTTACGCGTCGTCTACTTATTGAAGTGTTAAATAAAGGGGGTTGGGACATTGAAACAGATTAATCTCCACTTTTGGTTAAATGAAGAACAACAGAACATTAGGGTACCCATAACAGCTACATTGCTGGATGTTTTAAGGGAATACCTTGGCATGACTGGTACCAAGAGGGGTTGCGAAGTAGGCGAATGTGGTGCCTGTACAGTCATTCTGAATGGCCATGCAGTCAATTCCTGCACGGTACTCGCAATACAGGCCCAGGGGCAGAAAGTGGAAACGGTTGAAGGCCTTGCGAAAGATGGCGAATTATCTAGTTTGCAACAATCTTTTGTGGAGGAACATGCTGTTCAGTGCGGCTTCTGTACACCTGGAATGCTGATGAGTTCGAAGGCGTTGTTGCAGGAAAATAAGAATCCAAGCGAAGAAGAAATACGACAGGCGATCTCGGGTAATCTTTGCCGCTGTACAGGTTATATGCCGATAATTAAGGCCATAAAAAAAGAATCAGAACGATAAAGATACCGGCTGCCCTTTGTGAGGGTGGCCGGTTTTTATATATAAGCATTCCAAAAAAAGGATCCGGAAAATCTTCTTAAGACAGCGCTTATTCTTTCCGTATAATAGCTTTCAGTATGAGAATATTTGACATTCAAAGCAATTTTGGTAAAATCGTAATGATAGGAGTGAGAGCGTGGAGAAAATTGTTTTGGAAACGGTTGATTCCACCAATGCTGCATGCAGAAGAGGAATCAAAAACGGCAACAGCCGAGAACATTTGATTATTAGTGAGAGACAGACAGCAGGAAGAGGGACTAAAAACCATCATTGGGATTCTGAAAAAGGGGGCTTGTATTGCACCTGGTATATGGGCTTGTCGAAAGATTTGACCCAAGACATCTGGGTTAGTGTTTTCGCCGCCTTGGGCATACAGGATTATTTTTCATCCCTTGGCATACAGACAAATCTCAAATGGCCCAATGACATCTTACTTCAAGGAAGAAAGGTAGGTGGACTGCTGGCGGAACGATTTGTAGAAAACGGTGAAGACCACCTGATGCTTGGGATGGGTATTAATTTTTTACAAGCAAAAGAAACGTTTGCCAAAAAAGATTACCTTGCGACTTCCGTTTTAGAAGCTACCGGGATGAGGTTAGAGCCTTTGATGCAAGTGGAACCACTCCTCGCTTGTATCAAGAAAAGAAGAATGCAAGGTGTCGAAGATCGTTTTGCCCTGATGATTTCCTTTTTGGGGCAAGTAACCATCGGAAAGGAGAAAGCAGAAAAACATGTAAGGAGGATGTATGAGACAACTGAATAAACTTACGCGTTCGTCTATTGTCATTGCTTTGATGGCTGTCAGTGCGCACCTTAAGATTCCCATAGGAACGATCCCGATGACGCTGCAAACGACAGTATGCATTGTGGGTGCTCTACTCTTAGGAGCCAAATGGGGTGGGCTAGCAATGCTGGCTTATATGGTACTAGGGTTGATTGGGCTCCCAGTATTTTCGACAGGAGGTGGACTAGGTTATGTAGTTTCTCCAAACTTTGGCTATATTATTGGCTTTGTATTTGCGGCAATGGCTATAGGCAAGATGGGCGAACAAATTATTTCGATGAAACGTGGTTTCTTGATTGTTGTGATGGCTTTATTCATTATTTATTTATTTGGTGTTACCTATTTATTTTTTGTTATTCGTTTTATTCAAGAATCACCCATCGATATTTACCAAGCGCTTAGTTTGGGCGCTATTCCCTTTGTCGCAAAAGACTTTGTAACCGGCATGCTTGGCGTTTTGCTTTATTTGAAATTAAAACGTACCAATGCCTTGCTCGGAGAATGATTCATAAAGGAAAGGGATTATATGAATATTAAAGAAATTAAGCAGCTAATGGCTGCCTTGGAAGAAAGTACGATGGACCGTTTGGAGATTCAAGAAAATGACTTCAAACTAGTTCTTAGCAAAAATCAAGCGGTGGCCTATAGTAAGCCACCGACCGTTTTAGAAACACCAATCCAAAAAATTGTTCCTGCCGAAGAAGAGGATTCAAATCTCGTGTATGTGACCTCTCCAATAGTAGGAACCTATTATGCTGCGCCTGCACCTGGGGAACCTGATTTTGTTCAAGTAGGGGACCATGTGAAGGCCGGAGAGGTGGTCTGTATTATTGAAGCGATGAAACTGATGAATGAAATCAAGGCGGAGATGGATGGTGTCGTAAAGGCCATCTTGGTAGAAAACGAAGATGGAATTGAACATGGCCAGAAAATTATAGCCATAGATCCAAGGTCCTAACCATGTTTAATAAAATATTAGTAGCAAATCGTGGAGAAATTGCAGTCCGGATCATTCGTTGCTGTCGAGAACTGGGTATCAAGACGGTAGCTGTTTATGCAGAAGAAGATCGTGAAGCATTACACACCCAACTTGCAGATGAAGTTGTTTGCGTCGGTAAGGGTGATGTACGTAACAGTTATTTGAATATTCCGAATATTATTAGTGCAGCACGAATAACTGGTGCTGAAGCGGTGCATCCAGGATATGGATTTTTATCAGAAAATGCCAGTTTTGCCAAAACGCTTGAAGATTGCGGTATTGTATTCATTGGACCCAAGGCGGATATCATTGATCGAATGGGAGATAAATCCAATGCGAGACAAGCCATGATGCAAGCAAATGTGCCAGTGGTGCCAGGAAGCAAAGAAGAGATTGAAACCTTTGAAGAAGGTATTGAGATTGCAAGGGAGATTGGATTTCCTGTGCTGATAAAGGCTTCAAGTGGTGGCGGCGGTCGTGGTATGCGTATTGCCAACACCAAAGAAGAATTCAAGGATGCCTATCATGCTGCTAAGAGTGAAGCGGAAATAGCCTTCGGCAATGGCGGGGTATACGTTGAAAAATTCATCACCAACCCTAGGCATATCGAGGTGCAGATTTTAGCAGATGCCTATGGAAATGTTATCCATTTAGGAGAACGAGACTGCTCCTTGCAACGCAGAAATCAAAAGGTGCTGGAAGAAGCGCCGGCCGCTTGTTTAAGTGATGAGCAACGAAGCGCTCTCCATGAGGTTAGCGTCAAGGCTGCTGCCTCGGTCCGATACCAAAGTGCTGGTACATTAGAGTTTATTTTCGACGGTGAAAACTTTTATTTCATCGAAATGAATACTCGCGTTCAGGTGGAGCACCCTGTCTCCGAAATAGTTTCTTCAATAGATATTATTGCTTGGCAGATTCGTATTGCTGCAGGAGAGAGACTCAGTGTAAAGCAAGAGGATATTTGTATTAGGGGTCATGCGATTGAGTGCCGTATCAATGCTGAAAATCCCAAACTGAATTTCATGCCTTCACCAGGAACCATAGATACATTACATCTCCCGGGTGGGTATGGTGTGCGCATAGATGGGGCAATTTACCAAGGAGTCGTAATACCTTCTAGATTTGATTCATTGCTAGCAAAAGTGATTGTACACGGAAAAGACCGCCAGGAAGCAATCAAGCGTATGCAACGGGCTTTGGCAGAGTTCATCGTAGAAGGAGTCGACACCAACATCGAATTCCAATTGAAGTTGGTGACCAATCCAGACTTTATCAAGAATAACATCCATACGGGATGGATTGGGGAACAGAATTGGAGTGAATAAATATGTTAAGAAAGAGTTTTCAAAAACAATACTTTTTAGTAGATGGAAACAAGGTACAGCCTAAGCAGAAAAAGATGGAAGAAATTCCAGATTGTTGTATAAAATGTACGGGTTGTGGAGAAATTTTTCTCGAAGAAGAAATTAAGAAGAATTTGATGGTATGCAAAAAATGCAACACACATATGCCTATCGCTAGTGACCAGAGATTGGAGAATCTGTTTGATGATGGCCAATATCAAGAGATGTTTGCAGATATCAGGACTAAAAATCCACTCGATTTTCCAGAATATGAAGAGAAGATTGCTGCCTACCAGGATAAAAGCGGATTAAGGGAGGCCGTCATCATTGCAAAAGGGAAAATGGATGGTTTTCAGACCGTGCTTGGGGTAATGGACAGTCGTTTTATGATGGGTTCTATGGGCAGTGTGGTAGGAGAAAAAATTACTCGGGCTGCAGAACTAGCTCTATCTGAAAGGCTGCCACTAATTTTGTTTACAGCATCTGGAGGCGCTAGGATGCAAGAAGGCATCATATCCCTAATGCAGATGGCAAAGACTAGTGCTGCCTTGGGGAGACTTGAGACAGAGAAGATCCCATTTTTCGTAGTTTTGACACATCCCACTACGGGTGGAGTGACAGCAAGCTTTGCTATGTTGGGAGATGTTATACTTGCGGAACCGAATGCCTTAATCGGCTTTGCCGGGCCTAGGGTCATCGAGCAGACCATCAAGCAAAAGCTCCCAGAAGGTTTTCAGTCAGCTGAGTTTCAGCTGGAAAAGGGCTTTGTAGATGCTATTGTCAATCGGAGTGATATGAAAAAAACGCTGGGAACTCTCCTGCGCATGCATGGAGGTGAAGCGAATGAGCACATTGGATAAGGAAAAGAATATTGAAGAACTGGAAAAGAAAATTGCTTCTTTGGCCTTATTTTCGAAGGAACAAGGACTCGACCTTAGTCGTGAAGTGTTACGGCTCCGGAAAAAATTAGCAGCCCTGAGAGTTCAAAACTTCAAATCCCTGGAAGCATGGGATAGGGTAACGCTAGCTAGACTTAGAGGAAGACCGACGACATTAGAATACATTGAATATATTTTTGACGATTTCATTGAACTGCACGGAGACCGTGCTTTTGGGGATGATTCTTCTATCGTAGGCGGCATTGCTTTTTTAGAAGGCAGGGCCGTTACCGTTATTGGACAGCAAAAGGGCAGGGATACCCAAGAAAGCATTGCTAGAAACTTTGGTATGACTTTACCGGAAGGATATAGGAAGGCCCTTCGACTTATGAAGCAGGCAGAGAAATTTAATCGTCCGGTGATTTTATTTGTAGATACGCCAGGAGCCTTTTGCGGATTGGGTGCGGAAGAACGAGGACAGGGTGAGGCGATTGCTAGAAACCTTATGGAGATGAGCCGTCTAAGAATACCCATAATAAGTACGGTGATCGGCGAAGGTGGAAGTGGTGGTGCGCTGGGACTGGCTGTGGCAGACCAAGTGTTTATGCTGGAAAATGCCATATATTCCATCCTGTCCCCAGAGGGATTTGCGAGCATTCTATGGAAGGATGCAGGATTAGCAAGAAAAGCTGCCCAAGTGATGAAAATTACAGCAGAGGATTTATTGGAATTGGGAATCATCGATGGAATCATCGAAGAACCCCTGGGCGGTGCGCAGAAGGATAAAAAAATGGTGTTTGAAAAGGTAGAAAAGCAGATTAAAGAAACTCTGACACAATTGGATAAGCTAGATAAAAATGAGCTAATAGAGGGCAGGTATCAACGCTTCCGGGTATTTGGAAGCTTCCAAGAGGATATACAAAATGAAGAATGCTAGAATAGTAGGTATCGCAAAAGCACTGCCGGAAATGGTGGTATCCAACAAGATGCTAGAAGAAATTGTAGATACTAGTGACCAGTGGATTCGTGAAATGACCGGTATCGAAAACCGACATATTGCAACCAAAGAAACGACGACTTCTTTAGCCATTGAGGCGGGAAGAAAGGCCTTGGATGATGCTGGCATGGGGCCAGAAGAGGTGGATATGATCCTTGTTGCCACCATGACGCCAGACGATTTCATGCCTAGTACAGCTTGTAAGGTACAGCACGCACTAGGAGCAGTCAATGCGGCTGCGTTAGATGTATCGGCTGCTTGTAGTGGATTCATCTATGCTATAACTGTCGCTGACCAGTTTATTAAGACGGAACAGATGAAAACCATCTTGGTAGTGGGAGCGGAGGTATTGACAAAGACCGTGGATTGGGAAGACCGTTCTACCTGTGTCATTTTTGCAGATGGAGCAGGTGCAGTAGTTCTAACTGCTTCGGAAAAAGAAGGTATAGTAGCCACTGAATTGGGGGCCAAAGGTGAGACCGGAGAGATACTGAGAACACCAGCACTCGAAAATAAAAATTATTTTATCCAAGGTGAAGAAAAAGAAAGTATTATGACAATGGATGGGCAGACGGTATTTCGTTTTTCCACTAAAATTTTTGGGAAAAGTGTCAAAAAGGTGTTGGAAGGAAGCGGGTATAGTTTAGAGGATATAGATGTTTTCGTTCCCCATCAAGCGAACATTCGCATTATTGATTATGCGGCCTCTCGTTTTAAAGTGGATGTAGACCGTTTTTATGTTAATCTGAACAAAAGAGGCAACACTTCTGCTGCGAGTATTCCGATAGCCCTAGCAGATATGAAGCAAGAAGGATTACTAAAAAAAGGCATGTTAATCTGTTGTACAGGTTTCGGTGGTGGATTAACCTGGGGCAGTGCCTTAATCCGTATTTAAGTGATTTATCCCTACGGGGCAATACAATAAACTAAAAAGAAAGGCCTAAGTGCGCTTAGGAGAGTGAGAATCATGATTGAAAGAGTTAAAGAAATATTGGCAGAAGAACTGAGTTTGGAATTGGATGAGATCAAAGATGATAGCGATATCCGTGAAGATTTGGGTGCTGATTCTTTGGATATGGTTCAGTTGGTAATGAGCCTAGAAGATGAATTTGATTTAGAGATAGAAAACGATGAGATTCAGAGTGTTACTACCGTAGAAGGTATTGTGGAATTCATCAAAAAGAAAAGAGGATAGCATGATTTTTCAGCGTGGAAAAGAAGTCTTGCAGACGGAGTATCCCATAATCCAAGGGGCTATGGCGTGGATCTCAGAATCTACACTAGCAGCAGCTGTCAGTGAGGCTGGAGGATTGGGCGTCATTGCTGCTGGCAATGCGCCGTTCTCATGGGTGAAGGAAGAGATAAGAAAAGCCCGGCAGATAACCAAAAAACCACTTTGTGTTAATGTGATGCTGCTAAGTCCATACGCTGAAGAGGTTGCGCTTGGGCTAGTAGAAGAAGATATTGAATTCATCATTACCGGTGCTGGCAATCCTGGTAAATATATGGATGCCTGGAAAAAATCTGGTAAAAAAATAATGCCAGTAGTCCCTTCAACAGCCTTAGCAAAACGAATGGAGAAGTCTGGTGCGGATGCACTCATAGCAGAAGGAACAGAAGCAGGAGGACATATTGGAGAGATTGCTACTATGGCCTTAATTCCCCAAATTGTGGATGCAGTAGACATTCCTGTATTTGCAGCTGGAGGTATCGGGGATGCTAGAGGTGTATTGGCAGCTTGGATGCTAGGTGCGGAGGGAGTACAGGTGGGAACTAGATTTCTTTTGGCCCACGAGTGCCAAGTACATCCGAACTATAAGGAAAAGATAATGAAGGCGAAGGATATTGATACCTTGGTGACGGGACGCCCTACGGGACATCCTGTACGTGTGTTGAAAAATGCTTTGGCGCGTGAATTCATTAAAAAGGAACGAGCTGGTTGTACTGCACAAGAGCTTGAAGCACTTGGTGCAGGCACCTTGAATTTGGCTGCCCACGAAGGTGATACGAAAAGAGGATCCTTCATGTCTGGTCAGATTGCTGGTTTGCTCTGTGAAGAACAAAGTTGTAAGGAAATTATTCAGGATTTATATATTGGCGCGGAAGAATTATTTTTGGCTAAATACAAGGAGGTTAACCATGGGTAAAACGGCACTTCTGTTCCCAGGACAAGGTGCACAGTATACTGACATGGGAATGGACTTCTACCATGACTATTCGGAAGCGAGGGAAGTTTTTGACGAGGCTTCCGATTTGATGGGTTATTCTATGCAAGAACTGATAAGTAGCGGTGAGCAGATCAACCTAACTGAATTCACACAGCCGGCCATTTTAACGACTAGTATAGCAATCCTTAGAGTTTTAGAAGCGCGCGGATTAGAGTTCGATATAACGGCAGGACTCAGTCTAGGGGAATATAGTGCTCTTGTTGCAGCGGGATGTTTGAACTTGAGTCAAGCCCTTCCCTTGGTAAGAAAACGTGGATTATTTATGCAACAAGCTGTACCGGCAGGAGTTGGTGGCATGTGTGCAATTGTAGGACTGGATCAAAAAGAATTAGGTGGTATCATAGCGGAGGTCGGCGGAGAAGTCTGGATGGCTAATTTCAATTGTCCCGGACAGATCGTTATTTCTGGTAAGAAGGAGTCGGTGCAGGCTGTTTCAGAAAAAGCAAAAGAACAAGGCGCGAAAATGTGTGTGGATCTTCCATTGAGTGCGCCATTTCACACAAAATTACTGGAGCCAGCAGCAGATTCCTTGAAGAAGGAACTAGATAAAATTGAAATAAAAGAACCGTCTATTCCAGTTATTTTTAATGTAACTGCAAATCAGGAGTCAAAGCCTTCTGCTATTAAGGATCTTCTCAGACAACAGGTAATGAGTCCTGTGCTATTTCAGAGTACCCTAGAAAAAATGGCAGAAATGGATGTGGACACGTTTATTGAGCTTGGTCCTGGCTCGAGTCTTAAGGGTTTTATTAAACGGAGTGTGAAAAAAGTAAAAATTCTAAGTGCAGACACGGTTGAAAATAGTAAGAAGGTTGAAGAAATATGGAAAAAATAGCGTTTGTAACGGGAGGCTCACGAGGCATTGGTAAAGCAATTGCTAAGTCATTAGCCAAAGAAGGTTTTCGTGTAGCCATAAACTATCGAAGTCGAAAAGAGGAAGCGTTTGCTGTAAAGCAGGAGCTTGAGACGTTTGGACAAGAAGCATTGGCTCTTAAAGGAAATGTAGCAGATTCATCCGATGTTACTAGGATGGTTTCTGAAATTGAAGAAGCTTGGGGACCAGTGGAAGTGCTGGTTAACAATGCTGGTATTAATAAAGATAATCTATTTTTAAGAACGAAAGAACAGGATTTACGTGATATTTTGGACGTCAATCTCATGGGTGCATTTTTCTGTGCCCAGGCGGTCACAAAAAAGATGACCAAGAAACGTTGGGGTCGTATTATTAATATTTCCTCTGTGGTTGGATTGACAGGCAATGTAGGGCAAATGGCCTATAGCGCTTCAAAAGCAGCTATATTTGGCATGACGAAAACCTTAGCCAAAGAGCTAAGCGCTAGAAATATTACGGTTAATGCCATAGCGCCGGGCTTTATCGAAACAGAGATGACCCAAGCTCTCTCGGATTCGGTACAAGATAGCATTTTGGAACAGATTCCCTTGAAACGATTTGGAAAGCCAGAGGAGATAGGGGAATTGGTTGCATATCTGGCCAAAGAAGAAAGTGGCTATATCACAGGTCAGACAATCGTGATTGACGGAGGCATGTCTCTTTAGAAAGGGTAATTTTATGAAAGAAATGAGAAGAGTAGTAGTGACAGGATTAGGCGCAGTAACCCCAATTGGGCTTACCGCAGACTCATTCTGGCAGGGACTTACAGAAGGACGTTTGGGTATTAAGAAAATTCAGTCATTCGATACCACAGACTTTCCCATTAAGATTGCAGGAGAGATTATCGATTATGATCCCCTCGAGACACTGGATAAGAAAAAAAGTAAACGTATGGACCGTATATCTCAATTTGCCACGACAGCCTCAATAGAAGCATTTGCGATGGCTGGTTTAACAAAAGATAATTATGATCCGGACCGTGCGGGTGTAATGATTGGAAATGGCATAGGTGGTCTTTTAACCATAACGACTGAACAGGAAAAACTGATGGCAAAGGGTCCGAGTAGAATTTCACCTTTTTTTGTCCCGGCAGCCATTGGTAACATGCCCGGAGGCAACGTAGCCATCGAATTAAACTTAAAAGGACCCAATATGACCTTGGTAACGGCATGTGCTAGTTCTACCAATGCTATAGGGGAGGCCTTCCATAAGATTAAATTTGATATGGCGGATATCATGTTGGCCGGCGGAACAGAAGCCAGCCTTTGTCCTCTGGGAATAGGAGGATTCGCCTCAATGAGTGCACTAAGTGACTCAGATGACCCAACTTGTGCTTCGATTCCCTTTGACAAGAATCGGTCTGGTTTCGTGATGGGCGAGGGTGCTGGCATTCTAGTTTTGGAAGAGTTGGAGCACGCTAAAAAACGAGGTGCAAAAATTTTTGGTGAGATATGTGGTTATAGTAGTACTTGTGATGCTTACCATATTACGGCACCAGAGACGACTGGGCGTGGGGCAAGCTTGGCTATGAAACAGGCAATTGAAGAAGGGGGCATAGATAAAGAAGATGTTGACTATATCAATGCGCATGGTACGAGTACCCCTTTTAATGATGTAATTGAGTCTCGAGCCATTCAGGCCTTATTTGGTGAGGCGACCAAGGAGCTTATGGTTAGTTCTACCAAATCTATGACCGGCCATTTGCTTGGTGCAGCAGGCGCAGTGGAAGCGATTGCTTGTATTAAAGCGCTTGAGACGGGGATTGTACCTCCGACCATCGGTGTTAGAGAACAAGACCCGGAATGTAATCTAGATATCGTGGCGCATGAAGCGAGAAGAAAAAATATTAAATACGCCATGAGTAATTCACTCGGTTTCGGTGGACACAATAGCGTTTTGCTTATGAAAAGGTGGGAAGCATAATGGATATCGTAGAAATTATGACTATTTTGCCTCACCGTCCACCATTTCTCTTGATCGATCGGATTGAAGAAATGGAAGAAGGTCGTAGTGCGACCGCCATTAAGAACGTAACGATGAATGAATATTTTTTCACTGGACATTTTCCTGGAAATCCAGTTATGCCAGGAGTACTCATTATCGAGGCTCTAGCGCAGACGGGCGCAGTTGCCATTCTTTCGCTCAAAGAAAACAAAGGCAAAACAGCGTACTTTGGGGGAATTAAGAAAGCGCGTTTTCGCCGCAAAGTGGTTCCTGGTGATACTCTTAAGCTCGTAGTTGAAATTACTAGGATGAAGGGGCCGGTCGGTATCGGGAGTGCAGTTGCCTATGTAAATGAAGAAATAGCAGCCGAAGCAGAGCTTACCTTTGCTGTAGAATAATTGACGAATTAATAATAGACTCATCCGAGTCTATTATTTTTATTGAAGGAGTTTTAAGGAGTTTGTGCAATAAAGAAAAGAAAGACGGGTAGAAAGAAGGGAAGCAATGAATAAAGAAAGATTGGCTGTAGCCAGAGGCGATATGCCGGCGGATCTTGTATTCATGAACGGAAAGATACTAGATATCTATAACGGATGTTGGGTTACAAAGCCTCTTGCAGTTCATCAGGGAATACTAGTTGGGTTTGGTGACTATGAGGGGATAAGTACGGTTGATTTGCAGGGGAAATGGCTGATCCCTGGTCTTATCGATGCGCATATGCACCTAGAAAGTTCGATGTTGACTCCGGAACGTTTTTCAGAACTAGTACTGCCCAAAGGAACCGTTACAGTAATGGCAGATCCCCATGAAATAGCCAATGTTTGTGGGACTGATGGAATAGAGTATTTGCTTGAAAGCAACCCATATCTTGATTTAGATCTTTTTGTAATGTTACCATCCTGTGTTCCTGCGACATCCATTGAAACTTCAGGTGCAGAACTTACGGCTGAGGATCTTGAAAAGTATATGCAGCATCCTGGGGTGCTGGGCTTGGGCGAAATGATGAACTATCCCGGTGTTATCTTTGGAGATGACCAGGTTCATAAAAAGCTCGAGCTCGCTAAAAAACAGGGCAAGATTATCGATGGGCATATTGAACCCGATGATTTAAAGGGCTTGAACGCCTATGCAATGAGTGGGATTGAAGCCAACCACGAATGCACCTCCCCAAAACAGGCCAGAGCCACTTTGCAAGCCGGCTTGGCCTTGATGATTCGAGAGGGAACAGCAGCAAGAAATTTGGAAGCCTTGTTACCGGTGGTAGATGAATATAGTAGATCTCGGTGCATGTTTTGCACAGATGACCGACATCCGGATCATATTGAAAGCCAGGGACACATAGACTATTTGGTGCGTAGATCCATCGAAAAAGGTATGGACCCTATCATGGCCATACGGATGTCTAGCTTGAATACGGCACAATTTTTTGGATTAAAAGACCGTGGTGCTATCGCGCCAGGCAAAAAAGCAGATCTACTGATTCTGAAGGACCTACAACAATTTGAAGTCTCTTCGGTATATAAGGATGGATGCCTAGTCGCAAAAGATGGAGAATACCTTGGAAGCCATAAGCAAGGAGATATACCGGAGCGATTGATCAAGGGACTTAATTTTCCAAGCATAAAGCCACAGGATTTACTGTTAAAATTAGGCAAGCGGAATATGGCGATTGAATTGATTCCTGGCGAAATCATGACTAGAAAAAAAGTTGTATCGTACGAGGAAGCAAGGCAGCTAAAAAAGATTGCGGTAATTGAGAGGCACCATGGTTCTGGTAACATAGGACTTGGCTTGGTGAAGGGATTCGATTTTAAAGGTGCTGCTATTGCTTCAACGGTAGCTCATGATTCACATAACTTGATTGTGGTCGGAGACAATGATGAGGATATGTTACTTGCCATTGAGGAAACTAGAAAATTGGGCGGGGGCCTGGTCTTATCAGCAGGTGGTGAAATACGGGCTTCACTGGCCTTGCCGATAGCAGGTCTTCTTAGCAATAGGCCTTATATCGAAGTAAAATTGGCGCTTTTGAAGCTTAAAAGCGAATTGCAAAAGTTTGGACAAAGCCAGGATTTTGATCCTTTCATGACCCTATCTTTTCTTGCCTTGCCGGTTCTTCCTGAAATCCGTATTACGGACCGGGGGCTTTTTGATGTTACTATATTCGACTATATCGATAATATTCAGTAAATATCCTTGAGTTTTGTATTATACTTGGATGAGCAAGAAAAAAGGAAAAGGAGACCATACGGAACGATGCATTTCATCAAAAAAACAACAACAATCGGGCTACTAACCATTATGGTGTTGCTGCAATGTGTACTGGCGAGTACGGCTATGGCAGAAGATTATCAGACGCACTCTTCTTCTCAGGCAATCCAAGAAGGCGTGGACCAAGGGCTAATAGAGCTTTCAGATGGGAACTTTTACCCAGATGAGGCGATTACTAGACAGGAATGGGTACGATTACTCATACAGTATTTAGGCTATTTCCGACTTTCTGCTGATGGTTTTGAAGATGTAGCATCAGATAGCAGTTATTATGAGGATTTTTTAATTGCGAAGGAGGCTGGACTAGTCACAGGCGATGAAGATAATATGGTTTATCCAAATGAACAGATTACTAGAGAAGAAGCTCTTAATACGGTAGTTTTGGCTCTTAGAGGTAGGGTTACGGAAGAACCGGTACTCTTAATCCAAGATGGGGATAAACTCAATACGTCCTATGAGCCTCAAGTACGGTATGCCGTTTCTGCTGGATGGTTTCCGCTTAATACAAACAATGAACTGGAACCGCAAAAAGAAGTAAGCCGTGCACAAGCAGTGACCTTATTGGATATTGCTACCGGTACAAGACTAATGGATGAAACCAGCTTTGGAAATGCATTGGAAACAACCCAGGTTGAAGAAAATATTTCGGTATACAGTCCAGAGACATTGATACAACGTATAACAGGTACCAAAGATATCTATGTGCTTCCCTCTGCAGGAACGAAGCTTACTTTAAATAAGGTGCAACTGGATGGAAAATTGGTGGTGCTTGGTGTTGGCGATATGAGCATTGAACTTAAAAATTCACGAATTGCTTTGCTTGAGACCAGAAATCCATATGGAACAGTAGAAGTGGTGCGTGATAGCAAATCGAGTATCGGAAACTTTCTACAAGGCACACCGCTTAATCTAGTAGTCCAAGAGGAAAAAATTGACAATCAACCATCGAGTACCCCTCCGGAGGTATTTTGGTTTAGCATCGGTTTTGTCTGCTTTTTGATTGGGATGATAATCTATCAATCGAAGGACCGTACTAGAACCGTATTTATTTCTCAAGGTGTGGGAAAATATGTGTATGTGGAGCAAGCTGAGACTTGGGAAAAGATTGGAGTAGTAAATCCTCAACCCCAGATTGTCGATGTATATGAGCGAAAGGGCAAGGTTCGTATTGAAGGGCTTGAGGAAGGCCGGGCTCATGTGGAGCTTTACCAAATTAAAGATGATGAGCAGAATAAGCAGCTTGACGGAGTTGAACATGCCCACTTAAAAAAATCTCGAAAAGGAAGGGCATTTCTGAATATTGTGGTGGTTAAGGGTAAAGAACAATAATTAGATGAAACTTTTAGTTGGAGGAGCTCGTCTGTATAACGGAGGTGGAAGCGATGAAGAAACTTTGCATAGGATTACTGATAGCCATTTTGCTACTAACAGGTTGTAGTTCGACAAGCGGAAATTCATATGATTCCAATGTGGCTGATGAGCAAGAAGCAGCCATGGAAGCACCGATGGAAGCACCGATAGCGGATGGTGTTGAATTTGGCGATGAAGTAGGCTTTGACGAAACGCAGGAAACGGTGACAGATCAGAAACTCATCAAAGAAGGAAACATGCGGGTTACCGTATCTGATTCAGTCGAGGCAGCTCGATTAATCGAAGAGCGAGTTGTGGCTCTAGGGGGATACGTAGCAGGAACCTCTAAGTACTCACAATACTACGATGGTCAGGAATACTATTCTATCGATATGAATATTCGAGTTCCTGGAGAATCGTTTGACTTTTTGGTAGGCGAAGTTGAGGGACTAGGCAAGGTAGACAACTCAAGCACCAATGTACAAGATGTAACTCAACAGTATATTGACTTGGAGGCTAGACTTAAGAATCTTAAGTCAGAAGAAGAACGCTTTGTGGCAATTTTCGACCAGGCGGATACGGTGGAGGATATGCTAGCGGTGGAAAGCGAACTGGCACGCCTAAGAGGTGAAATTGAATCTTTGGAAGGTCAGTTCCGTTATCTGAATAACCGGGTAAGCTATGCGAGCCTCTATTTAACTTTAGATGAAGAACGGATTAAAACAGCCGAGTTTGAAGGCTTAAGCCTAGGACAGGTATTTAAAGAGATGGGGTCTGCTTTTAGTAGAGGCGTCTACGGATTTTTTGTTTTTATCGGTGACTTGTTTGTCCAACTGGCTTATATGTTACCTTTCCTTATTTCTATAGCTCTAATAGCCTGGCTGGCCTTTGTTCTTGGAAAGCGCTTGCGCAAAAAGAGCAAGGACAAACCGCGTAAAGTTGAAAAACAGAGCAAGGAATCGGACAAAAACGACCAGGCATAATTTACCAAATTGTGATACACTGATAAAAAAGATGTATTCAGGAGGAAACTATGTCAAATAAGAAAAGTAATGTATTCGGCGGGATTCTGCTGATATTGGCCGGTTTGATTTTCCTGTCGAGCAATTTCAATATCATACCATGGGATTTTTGGCGAGATTTGTGGAAATTTTGGCCAGTGATACTTATTTTGCTTGGCCTAAAGCAATTGCTTGATAAATAAGTTATTAAAAGAGCCTGTTAAGGGCTCTTTTTTGGCAGGAAAAACTTGGAAATATGGTTGACCTTAGATTGGCTTCCTACTATATTGGTAGGGAAAGGATGGCACGAACGATGAAAGAAAAATTGAGAAAGTTGCCTAAGGTGGATGCGATTTTATTGAAGCCTGAGGTGGAAGCATGGATAAAAACATATGGTAGAGATTTGGTGTCGGCTACGGTCAGAGGGTCAATCGACAGTTTGCGTCAGGATATCTTGAGTGGAAAAGAGATTGAGAATCTTGAAATCGAGACAGAACTCCGGACCAAGAAGTCTTTGGAGAAAAGCCGTATGATGAATTTCAGACGAATAATCAATGCCACAGGAATCGTTCTGCATACCAATATGGGGCGGGCGGTTTTGTCCGAGAAAGCCGTACAAGCCGTAAGCCAGTCCATTCGGTATTATAATAATCTTGAGCTTAATTTGGAAACAGGAAAACGTGGCTCTCGCTACGCGCACGTGGTTGAACTAATTAAGGAAATTACCGGATGCGAGGATGCATTGGTAGTCAATAATAATGCAGCAGCAGTACTACTAGTGTTGGATACCCTGGCGAAGGGAGGGGAGACCCTCCTATCACGTGGCGAAATGGTGGAGATTGGGGGTTCATTTAGAGTGCCTGAGGTAATGAAACTAGGTGGAACGAGACTAGTTGAAGTCGGCACAACCAATAAGACACATCTTTTTGATTACGAGCGGGCCATCAATGACAATACCAAGGTGATTCTTAAAGTACATACTTCTAATTATCGAATTACTGGATTTGCAAAAAGTGTGGAGCGTACTGAACTGATGCAGCTCGCTACAGAACATAATCTAGTGGCCTATGAAGATTTGGGAAGTGGATTTTTAGCAGATTTGCAAGACGAAGGCATAACCGACGAGCCGCGGGTGCAGGATGTAGTTGCTTCTGGAATGGATGTGATAAGTTTCAGTGGTGATAAATTGCTGGGAGGACCACAGGCAGGCATCATCATCGGTAAAAAGTGTTATATCGAAAAGATGAAGATGAATCAGCTCAATCGGGCTTTGCGAATAGACAAGATGACGATTGCTGCCTTGGAAGCTACTTTGCGAGAATATCTAGATATGGAGCGGGTTAAACGGGATAATCCTACTTTGAATAAGCTGACCGAGACGTCAGAAATACTTAAAAATAGGGCAGAAATGCTTTGCGCTAAGTTGGAAGAAGCTTTGGGACCACATTTTACGGTACAAAAAGATACTTCACAAGCTGGTGGTGGGTCACTTCCTGGCGTGATGCTACCTACTTGGGTAGTTCGCTTATCCCTTCCTGGAATGGATGAGGAAAGTTTGACTATTAGATTAAGAAAACAAAGACCGGCTGTTATGGCTAGAAAGAACAAGAATGAACTTGTGCTGGATGTGCGTACGGTTGGAGACGATGAATTGGATGAATTGGTTTTAGCGATACAGAGTGCGTCTAGAAAAGAAACAGGGGAAGAAAAATGAACTATGTGATTGTGGGGACAGCAGGACATGTAGATCACGGGAAAACTGAACTGACTAGAGCCCTAACTGGCGTAGATTCGGACCGTTTAAAAGAAGAAAAAGAACGGGGAATTTCCATAAAATTGGGATTTGCACCGTTTATGTTGGATAACGGCCAAAAAGTAGGCTTGGTAGATGTACCAGGACATGAAAAATTTGTGAAGCAGATGTTGGCTGGCGCTGCTGGGATGGATTTGGTTCTTCTAGTGATTGCTGCGGATGAAGGCTTGATGCCCCAGACCAAAGAACATATTGATATCCTGCAGTTGTTGGGTGTGGAACAAGCAATCGTGGTTATCAGTAAAAAGGATTTGGTAGAGGAAGATTGGCTCGAGCTGGTTGAAGAGGATATTAAGGAGTATTTGGCAGATACCAGCTATAGCACGGCTCCTTCTATTGCCGTTTCCGCCTACACTGGTGAGAATATTGAAAAATTGAAGCTACTCTTGCAAGAGGAAATTGAGAAAATTGATCGAAAATCTTCTGCTGGAAAACCCAAGTTACCTATTGACCGGGTCTTTAGTATTAAAGGGTTTGGGACAGTGGTGACGGGTACCCTGTGGAGCGGACAAATTGATCAGGGTGACCAGTTGCTGATTATGCCCAAAGGACTAAAGGTTAGAGCAAGGAATATCCAGGTTCATGGGGAAAACAAGGACAGTGCCTATGCAGGACAAAGGGTGGCCATTAATGTAACAGATGTGGAAGTGAAGGACATTGAGCATGGCAGTATTTTGGTGGCTGAAGGAATGCTTACCCCTAGCTACCGATTAGATATTGAACTGAAACTGCTGAAAAATCAAAAGGAAACAGCCCATCGGACGAGGGTACACCTGCATGTGGGTACAGCAGAAGTTTTGGCAAGAATTTATTTGCTGGATAGGGAGACGCTAATGCCAGGTGAAACGGCCTTAGTCCAACTGCAGTGCGAGGTGCCCGTTGTGGCAAGTCGGGGGGATCGGGTGGTCATCCGGACCTATTCGCCAACAGTTACCATGGGCGGTGGTGAAGTTATTGATCCCAATCCACCCAAACATAAACGCTTTGAGAAAGAAGTAATAGAAAGTTTAAAACTTAAACTCGAGGGATCTCCGGAAGACTTGCTGCTTCAATTTTTAACACAGCACAGCGCTTGTCGACTTAAGGAATTGGAAAATGGTGTAAGCCTGAACAATGAAGAACTGAAAAATATGATTCATTCTTTAGTTCAGGAAAAAAAGATTGTCATACTTTCAGACCAGTACATAAGCTATGAGGAAAAATGTGCAAAAACAGGGGAACTGAACCATTTGCTTGCAAGCTATCAAGAGGAGTATCCGCTTCGGCCTGGCATTAGTAAGGAAGAAGTTCGCTCAAGACTCTTTGATGGATATAGCACCAAAGCCTACAATGCTTTATTAGCTATGCTGATGGGAGAAGGTAGTTTATCAGGAGAAGAAAACTATTTGCATACGCCAGAATTCTTGCCTCAACCAAATCAAGAGGAAAGAAAGGCCATAGACCGGCTGAGAGAAGCTTTCGATAAGGGAGGATTTTTACCGCCAGATCCACTTGAGCTGATAAATGGAAAAAATGAGAAGGAGTACTATCTCTATCTGTTGGGGCAAAAGGAATTGATTAAAATCACAGAGGAGATTGTCTTTTCAGCACAGGCATATGAGCAGGCAGTGGAAAGAATAATAGATTTTTTAGAAACACACGGTTCACTAACACTGGCAGATGCTAGGGATCTGCTGCAGAGTTCAAGAAAATACGTCTTGCCATTATTGGAACATCTTGATGAAAAGAAAGTAACGAAAAGAATTGAAGATAAAAGGGTGCTCGTGAGAAAATAACTCACGAGCCTTTTTGTTGTGGCTTTAAAAAAGGAGTAAGCAATCGAGATACCGAAGTAAGAAATAAAATATTGGTAAGAATCAAATAGCACTAGAAATAATACTATATATAGTATAAGATTAGAATAAAATTAGCATATAGGGGGGTATCACATGAATATTAGTGAAAATGCAAAATTGGTGCTTGAGCGGCGCTATTTACATAAGGACGAGTATGGAAATCTAATTGAAACACCAGAGGAAATGCTCCGAAGAGTGGCAAGAGCGATTGCTGAGGTAGAGCGAAACTATGACAAAAAGGCGGATGTGAAAGCCACAGAAGAAGAGTTTTACCATATGATGGACGAGCTGGAATTTTTGCCTAATTCACCGACCTTGATGAATGCCGGCGGAGATTTGGGGCAACTGGCTGCCTGCTTCGTTTTGCCGGTAGAGGATAGCATGGAGGGCATCTTTGATGGTGTTAAAAATGCAGCCTTAATCCATAAGAGCGGTGGGGGTACTGGCTTTAGCTTTTCTAGACTGAGACCGAGTGGGTCAATGGTTAAATCCACAGGTGGAGTTGCGTCAGGTCCTATTAGCTTTATGAAGGTATATAATGCAGCAACCGAAGCCGTTAAACAGGGTGGTACAAGAAGAGGCGCCAACATGGGAATCTTGCGTGTGGACCATCCGGATATCCTAGACTTTATTTCCTGCAAAGAAGATACCTCAGAAATAAACAATTTCAATATTAGTGTTGCCCTTACGGATGTTTTTATGGAGGCCTTGGCAAATAATGGCGAGTATGATCTTGTTGACCCTTCCAATGGAAACGTAGTCGGACAATTGAAGGCCAAAGAGGTATTTGAAAAGATTGCCTACCAAGCATGGAAAACAGGTGAACCGGGAATCGTGTTTATTGATCGTATGAATGATAAAAACACAGTACCGGGATTGGGTGAGATTGAAAGTACAAATCCTTGTGGAGAACAACCCCTTCTACCGTATGAATCTTGCAATTTGGGGTCCATAAACTTAGTCAAGATGCTTGGAAAAAGTGGCACGGAAGTAGATTATGATAAGTTGCGTGAAACGGTGCATAGAGCGGTTCACTTTCTAGATAATGTGATTGATGCCAATCGCTACCCTCTAGAAGAAATCGAGCGCGTGAGCAAAAGCACTAGAAAGATTGGTTTGGGCGTGATGGGATTTGCTGATGTGCTTTTGCACATGGGGATATCCTATGAATCGAATGAAGCGATTCAGGTTGCCAAAAGAATTATGAAGGCTATTGATGAGTATGCCTTGGAAAAATCTATAGAACTAGCCGAAAAAAGAGGTGTTTTCTCAGCTTTCGACAAAAGTATATATAAGGGGAGCGAGATACGACCACGGAATGCAACCAGAACGACGATTGCTCCTACTGGTACGATTAGCCTGATTGCTGGCGTCAGCAGTGGCATAGAACCACTTTTTGCTCTCGCATATGAGCGAAATGTGATGGATGGTACTAGGATGGTAGAGATTAATCCAGTCTTTGCTGCCTCGCTTACAGCCCAGGGTAAGGATGCACAGAAGGTGGCGAGCGAAATCTTAAAAGCTGGTGGTGATGCATCTGATTATCTACCGGATTCCTTGGCAAAAGTTTTTATCACATCTCCAGATGTTTCATCAAATACTCATGTGAGGATGCAAGCGGCTTTCCAAGAACATACAGATAATGCGGTTTCCAAAACGGTTAATATGAGCGAGGATGCGGATATAGCTCTCGTGAAGGAGGTATACCAGAATGCGTATAAGCTAGGCCTTAAAGGCATTACCATATACCGTGATGGATCAAGAGACAACCAAGTTCTTTCCAGTGGAAAGAAGAAGGAAAAACCGGTTGAAAAAACCCAAGAAGAACATATAAAACCCAGAACTAGACCTCAAATGACACAAGGAGTCACAGAAAAGTTAAAAATTGGTTGTGGTAATTTATACATAACTGTAAACTATGATGAGAAGGGTATCTGCGAGGTGTTTACAAACTTGGGCCGCGGTGGCGGCTGCCCTAGCCAAAGTGAGGCAACAAGCCGTTTGATTTCAATTGCACTTAGAGCAGGTGTAACACCTGATGCCATTATTGAACAGCTCAAGGGGATTCGATGTCAATCGACTTTACGCCGCAAGGTAACAGACCAAGAGGTAACAGTGCTTTCTTGTCCAGATGCCATTGGGAAAGCTTTGGAAAAGACGCTTCGTACCTATATACCAACAGAGCAAGATACATTTGATATTATTCAGAGAATAGATGAAGAAGAAGGATTAGCCAAGACACCAGACCAAGGCGTTTGTCCTGAGTGTGGTAGCCCCGTTGAACACGAGGGAGGATGCATGATTTGTCGTGCATGCGGTTATTCAAAGTGTGGCTAGAGTAAGAAGGAGGCTGTAATGCTGGACTTAATATTACTGGTGATTTTAATTATCGCTGCGATTTGGGGATTTGCAAAAGGGATGGTTAGGGTACTTTTCAGCCTAGGCGGTTATGTTGTGGCCTTTGTGGTGGCGAAACTGTATTCATCGCATCTTGCTATGTGGTTTATTGCCAATTCTTCCTGGGATGAATCACTTAGTGAAAGCATTAACAGCAATTTGCAATCCTTAGTTAGTGATGGCGTGGCTTCAAAATTTTCCATGCAGGATATTGCAACCATGCCGGAGTTTACGCAAATTAAAGCATTAGTCCAGAGCTTTGCGTCGGATGCCTTTACAAACAACATAGGGATGGCTAACAACGGCATGGACTTCAGCACTGCAGGCGATACATTTGCTTATTACATCTTGCTGGCAGTATCTGCCATTCTACTTTTTGTCGTGGTGAAGATACTGCTTGGTATTGTTGGAAGCATAGTGCAAAAGGTACTTTCTCTTTCGCTCTTACTGACGGCAACAGATCGAATCGTTGGTTTGGTACTGGGCAGCCTAATAGGGGTGTTGCTGGTATTCTTCATTGTGTCCGTGCTGACACCCATTTCTCTTACTATGGTGGGGGGAGGATTATTGGATATCTTGAGGGAATCCAAAATTGCTACTTTTATTCTTGAGTCTGGTATTTATACAAACCTGATGATTAGTGTGACGAGTGGCATAGCTAGTATCCATAATAGTTAAGGAGGAATAGATGAATAAGAGATTTGGCATCCTAACAGCTGGGGGAGATTGTCCTGGATTGAATGCGACCATTCGGGCCATCGTCAAGACCGCACATGAAAAATATAATATGGAAGCCATCGGTTTTCAGCATGGCTATAAGGGAATACTAGATCGTGAATACCGGATTCTGACACCAGCTAGTGTTTCTGGAATCCTTACCGTAGGTGGAACAATTTTAGGCACTTCTCGGGAAAAGATAATGAAGAATGAACCGGGCGATTACCGGGATAAACCTGCAATCATTCGGGAAGTATATGACGAATTGGATTTGGATTGCCTGATAGTACTAGGAGGCAACGGAACCAACAAGAAAGCCTACCAGTTGCAAGAAGCAGTCGGTATCAATGTAATTGGCTTGCCTAAGACGATTGATAACGATATAGTCGGGACGGAACAGTGCTTTGGTTTTAGTTCTGCGGTGACGATTGCAACAGAGGCGATTGACCGTATCCATACTACGGCGCACTCGCACAATCGTATTATGGTTATTGAACTTATGGGACACCATGCCGGTTGGCTGGCACTTTATGCTGGTGTAGCTGGTGGTGGGGACGTTATTCTCTTACCTGAGTTGCCGTATGATATTGAATGTGTAGCCAGGGCTATTAATAAAAGAGCTGAACAGGGTAAAGAATTCTCCATCGTGGTAGTAGCGGAGGGGGCACTAAGCAAAAAAGAAGCAGCCATGAAGAAAAATCAACGCAAGAAGTTTCTAGCAGAAAGCCCTAGTGCTGGCTACCGAGTCGCGAAGGCGATTGAAAAAGCGACTGGACTGGAATCACGTATTACCGTATTAGGTTATGTGCAACGTGGAGGAATTCCCAATGCTTGGGACCGGATATTAGCGACTAAGATGGGTTCTTATGCGGCAGATATGCTGCATGCGGGTGACTACGGTCGAATGGTGGCTCTAATTGATGGCCGTGTCAGCTCAGTTGATTTGGCTGTAGTGGCAGACAAGGTTCGCTATGTTGATGAAGAAGATAGAATTCTGATAGCAGCACGAAGCATAGGGACCTGCTTTGGTGATGAATAATTCTATTTTTAAAAGACCTGCAAAGGTCTTTTTTTTATGTAAATTAAAAGTTTAAGCACTTCTGAAAGCAAATTAAATATTTTCGTTCATATATTTTGCCAATCAAAGAAGTTAGGACTATACTTTACATATAAAGAAGTAGCTACCATATGCAAAAAATAAATTGCAAAATGGTAATGATAGGAGGTGACAGATTTCAAAGTGGAATTGTGACAGAAAGTGGGACTTAAATTGAAAGCAACGATATCCCTGTGTGTTTTCAAATCATAGCATAAATAAGTAATAGCGATGAGTGATGGAACAGATTGAATGATTCACAATTAGCACTAGGTTAATTTGCTGAATCGAATTGTAACAAGAATGAAGGGAGTGAGAAGTTTGCGAAAATTAAGATATGCAAGTCAAACTAAAGTAACAGCTGTCATGATGGCAGTATTAATGACATTATTTTTCACACTATCTATGGCACCTGCTTCACTAGCTAAGGGCGGCGGTGGATCACAAGATCCTGCGTGCCCCCCTGGAACGACTAGAGTCAAATTAGATAACGTTGATCAAATTACCGCGGATTTGGATGTTTGGATTTCTGTTGGTGCAGGCATTGAGGTACGCTTTACATCGGGAGACGATGGTGACTATCACCGATTTGATTGGAGATCCACGAATGATAATGTATACGTTAAACAGGTATACATCAAAGCCGGGAACGATAATCCACTTGATAATTTGACCACGTATGTTTCAGGAATACAAGAAGATTTCAATATGGCACCATCTAGTAAACATGCGATTAGTCATATAAACTTCTGCTACTACACGATGGATTGTCCGGAGATTGATTTTGCAATCACTAAGACAGCTGAAAAGCTCAATGTTCCAGTAGGAGAAATGATCAACTACACCATACGTCTAGAAAATCTGGGAGATCCAGTGGAAGGCATTGAAGTAGTCGATGATCTGTTGGGATTCGAAATGTCAGGTATTAGTCTAGAGGAAGATGAAGTTGTATATTTCGAGTATGAGGAGTATAAAGATTTATCGATGGTAATGGGTGATGATTGCGTCACCAATGTAGTGTATGCTTCATATAGTAATGCGGCTATGACTTCTAGATGTGATGATGATTGTCACTATCCATGTCCACCGATTGAAGTGATTCGTTGGGATAGTGTAGAAGTTTGTCCTGAAGTTATTACTTGCCCCAATATTGATTTCGAAGTTACAAAAACTGTGAATGATAATCAAGTAACAGCAGGAGATACAGTATACTTCACAATTCGTTTGGAAAATCTGGGTGACGCCGTTGAAGGAATTAACGTAGTTGATCCTATGCTAGACTTCCAGATGCTTGATGTAGATTTGGATGTCGGTGAAGTTGTATATTTTGAAGATTATGATTCATTAGCTTACGTGATGGATGAACCAGTTTGTGTTACCAATGTAGTGTATGCAACCTATGGTTATGTTTACGGTGGTCAAGTACCTAGGACAGTTCAAACAGATGATCGATGCCATCCAGGTAAGATGATTACTGAATGGGATAGCGTAGCTGTTTGTGCAACGGAAGAAATTCCTTGTCCTGATATTGATTTTGAAATTAGCAAAACCGTGGACAGAGACAGCGTTACTGTAGGAGATACAGTATACTTCACAATTCGCTTGGAAAATATGGGCGATGCAGTTGAAAACGTGAACGTTGTAGATTCTATGTTAGGCATAAGCGAACTAGGAATAGACCTTGCTGTTGACGAAGTAGTATACTTTGAATATCCAGACTATGAGTCATTGGCCTATGTGATGGATGAACCAGGTTGTGTTACCAATGTAGTGTACGCAACGTATGGCTACGTGTATGGTGATCAACCAAATATGAGAGTTCAGTCAGATGAACAATGCCCATCAATGGAAATGATTACGGAGTGGGATAGTGCAACTGCCTGTGCAAGGGAAGAAATTCCATGTCCTGACATTGATTTTGAAATTAGCAAAACAGTGGACAGAGACAGCGTTCCGGTAGGAGATACAGTATACTTCACAATTCGCTTGGAAAATTTGGGCGATGCAGTTGAAAATGTAAACGTTGTAGATCCTATGTTAGGCATAAGCGAACTAGGAATAGACCTTGCTGTTGATGAAGTCGTATACTTTGAGTATCCAGATTATGATTTAGACTGGACCTTTGAAGACGAAGACTGCATTACCAATGTAGTTTATGCGACGTATGGCTACGTATATGGTCTTACTCCAATTGATTTGGCAAGAGTTGTTGATGACACTCCGCCAAGCGATTGTCCTTCTATTGGAGAGATAACGAGATGGGATAGTGTAACAGCTTGTTCCTACGATGATCCTCCAGAAGATGAGTATGACTTAGATATCGATAAGTCTGTTGATGATTCCAGCATATACAGAGGACAAGAAGTAACCTATACTATCACTGTGACCAACACCGGTGATTATACTCTGTATGATTTGTTAGTAGTCGATGAAATTTTGGACGAAGAATTTATTATTGATATGTTAGAACCAGGCGCTGTCTGGTCTGTAGATATCGATTCCAGTCCGAGAAGTTCGGTTACGAATACTGCGTATGTACGTGATGATGAAATGGAACTTTACGATGAGGACGATGCATACGTTAAGGTAAGGACAAGGGACAATGATCCAGATCCGGATCCAGATCCAGATCCAGACCCAATTCCAGATCCAGACCCGACACCAATTCCGGAACTAGTTCCAGATCCTGAAGCAGTTCCTGAAGCAGTTCCAGTAGTAGTTCCTGAAGCACCGTATGAACCCGCTGCATTGCCATTTACTGGCGTGAGTGGCGACATGGTTGGTGGAATGGGAGTATTGATGCTTGCTGCGGCAGCACTAATAAAGAAGAAGTTTTAAGTAAACTATAAGGTTGAACTCGCAAGGTCTCTTCGGAGATCTTGCGAGGAATATCTTGTATTACGGTAAGATTTGACAAATTTTTATAATTGTTCTATAGTTGTAAAGCAAGCTATATAGTGACAATGGCAAATCTAGTGAAAGCTAGAGACGCAAAGCCAAGGGCCTTCGCACACACGTGCATGGCAGCCGGTTTCCGCATGTATAGTTTTTATGTTGGAAAAATTATATGTGCACTATATTTAACTTTAGTACGATAATGGCAAACCTAGCGAAAGCTAGGGACGCAAAGCCAAGGGCCTTCGCACAAATGTGCATGGCAGCCGGTTCCCGAAAATGAGGTTTTTTTGTTGGGAAAAATCCCAAATGAAGCTTTAGTACGATAATGGCAAACCTAGCGAAAGCTAGGGACGCAAAGCCAAGGGCCTTCGCACAAATGTGCATGGCAGCCGGTTCCCGAAAGTAAGGTTTTTTTAATGGGTAAATATCGTCGAAGCTATCATCTAAAAAGGAGTTCCGTTATGAGGATCAAAAAGATGATAGGAGCAATTTTATTGCTCGCGACCCTGTGCATGAGTTTTCCGACTGCTGCGTTAGCGCAAGAAGAATCGGTGGTTCAATTTGATGAGTCACAATTGGATCAAGGAATTATAAGCATATGCTACAACCAAGACACCGACAAACCATTGAAAGTCAAAATTTTAAAAGTAGATACACAAGAAAATCAATACTATGACCTTGAAGCTGGCAAAATGGAGAGCTACCCCTTGCCATCAGGTAACGGCAGTTACCAGATATCTGTTTTGAAACAGTATGAAGGTTCATCGTATTTTGGTGTAGATAGTACACAAGTTGAACTTACCTTAGAAGACCCAACCTCCCTATATCTTGGTTCTATTCAAAATATTGAGTGGAACCAGGAGATGACCAGCATCCAGTTGGCTCAGAGGTTAACGGCTAATGCAGTCAATGATAAAGAGAAAGTTGATATCATCTATAACTATATAGTTAAAAATTTTAAGTATGATTACGCCAAAGCTGCCAGCTTGAAACCAGGTTATCGTACAAATATTGAAGAGTGTATGCTTGAGAAAAAAGGCATCTGCTATGATTATTCAGCACTGATGGCCGGTATGCTTCGTAGCGTGGGTGTTCCTACTAAACTGATTAAAGGTTATTCAACTGAGATGGCAGGTTATCATGCTTGGAATCAAGTTTATTTAGAAGGAAGTGGTTGGGTGAATATAGATACCACTGCAGATTCTTACTATTACGCAAATGGATCTAGCTACCAGATGATAAAATCTGCTTCAAAATTGCAAATTTTACACGAGATGTAGAAATCGTGCCAACAAGATAAAAATCGAAATATCATAATACTAACATCATTCAATTTGACCCTATGAACTAGACACTCTATTTGTGAGCGCCTAAGACCATAGGGTCTTTTATATATAGAGAAAACTAAAATGAAAAGTGAATCAGTTAATTTACTGGGAAATGCGTTAACGTGAAAAAGCGAGTAGTATTGACTTTGTAATCAGCTTGTTATATAGCATCTGATTTCGCAAAAAGAGCAATACATAATATTTCTAAATAAATGGTATAATAGTTGTAAAGTGAGTTCTGTTGAAAGGTGCACAGAGTAGTATCTGGGAAAGTAGGACTGGGGGCAAGGCGGAATGAGAAAACAGGCATGGGTGCTAATGATAGTATTTATTCTATTTTTCATACCAATGGTTTTGTATGCATATACTAGTCTTGGAAGTACAGACAATTCTCAAGCATCGTTGGTGACAATTTCTTCTGAACAGTGTCAGCTTAGAGACGGTCCTGGTAGGGAAAGCCAAGTGATAGGCTACGTAAGAAAAGGACAAGTATATGAAGTAGTATCTCGCTTCCGTGACGTTTTGGGAATCCAGGCCCAGGCTGGCGTCGTTGGATACATATCTTTAAATGAAGCAAAAGCGTTTGAAGATGAAATAACAAATCAAGAGGTAATTCTAAATTCAAGTTATACAGGATGTTCCTTTACCATAGATGAACAGCCGAAAAGTTTAAGCTTCTTTCTCAGTGCAAGCGTCGCTCCTGCCAATGCTGCAGAACGAGATACATCCCAAGTTCCAATAGAATACCAAGATCCAGACAATGAAAAATCAATAAAAATCGAGGAAGAACGATCAACAGCAAAAGAACATGAGCCAATACTTGAAGTAGAAGAAGGGTCAATTTCAGAAACTGTGGAAGCAGAAGGAACAGCGGTTTCAGAAGCTGTGAAGCCTGAAGTAAAGCCAGTCACAGAAACGGTGGAGCCTGAGGTAGAGAACGTTGAAAGGCCTATAACAGAGGCTGAAGTTGAACCTAAGATAGAGCAGGTAGTAGCGCCAGCGAACACAGTAACTACTGTAAGTCCGGAAACACAATCGATTAGTTTGACCCAAGAAGAAAAGAGTATGTATCAACTAATCAATGACCTTCGGAGTTCGAAGGGGCTGTGCCTTTTAGAACTGGACTGTGAGCTTAGGGATATTGCTAGAATAAAGTCTAAAGAATTGGTAGAGCGTGATTATTTTAGCCATACTTCGCCCGTGTATGGTTCTCCAAAAGAGATGTTAGATACTTTCAACGTCGTTTATGATTATATGGGTGAAACGCTAGCCTATGATAGGAATGCCAAATTAGCATTTGATGCCTTTTGTAATTCCAAGCAGCATCGTGACATTCTTTTGAATCCGGTTTTCAATCATGTTGGTGTGGGTATACAAGTTGATGCAAATGATATGATTATGGTTACGGTATTATTGATAGACAAACCATAGCTTATCTATATAAAAGAGATGAAAATAAAAGATAATGATAATACGGGAAAGTGCCCTAGGCTCTTTCCTGTATTATTCTTAATACTAAGAAAACAAGAAAGTGGAGGTAGATTAACTTGAGATTGTTTTTCAATGGTCCAATACTAACAATGGATGATGAGCATCATTACTATTCGGATGGAGTCTTGGTAGAAGATAATGGGAGAATCTATGCTGTTGGAGAGAGGAGTCTTCTGGAAAAGTATCCTCGAGTAGAAAAGGTTGATCTAAAAGGAAAGCTTTTGATGCCGGGACTAATCAATGCTCACATACATCTTTCGCAAGCATTGCTCCGCAACCAGGCAGATGATATGGAACTGGAACCGTGGCTTTTTGATAGGGTATGGCCCTTCCAAGCAGCCCATACCACGGAAAGCTTCTTGGCTGGTGCGAGACTTGCTATGCTAGAGATGCTTAAGTCGGGAACGACTACCTTTGTTGAGTCAATGGTTATTCATTATGGACTGGATGCTTTAGCTGAAGAAGTGGAAAAAATTGGCATGAGAGCGATGCTATCTAAAGTGGTGATGCGTGAGAAGAAGGATATATTGCTACCGCCACAGTTGCGTGAGCGTTTTTCTGAAGCGTTAGGGGAGGCTGTAACATGCAAGAAAAATAGGAGAAAAGATAGTCTTGTCGATATCTGGCTTGGCCCACGATGGACAGGTATGTATGATGCAGAATTGTTGGATCTTGTGCGAGAAGCAATGGATGAATATGATTTTACCTCTACTTTGCATTATGCGGAATCTGCAGAAGACGTTCAGAAGATTAACACAGAAGCAGGATGCAGTCCACTTCAGTTATTGGCAGATAAAGGTTTACTGGATAGAAAACTGCTGATTATCCATGGCACCTGCCTACCAGACAGTGATTTAATCTACTTAAAAAAGTCTCGTGCAAGCCTAGTGCATTGCCCTGTTTCTGCCATGAAAGTAGGAATGGGATATGCTAACATTCCAGCTATGCTTGCTAACGGTGCCACTGTTTCATTGGGAACGGACGCAGCGGCTTGCAACAACACCCATGATGTATTTAGAGAAATGCGGATGGTAGCTTTGCTGCATAAATTCCAACAGAAAGATTCATCGCTGATGAATGCTGAAACCTGTCTTGGGATGGCGACCAAAGGTGGTGCGAAAAGCCTATACCAAAGCAACCGTATTGGTACATTAGAGGTTGGTAAGGACGCGGACATGATTACCATCAATCTAGATGCAGCACATCTGCAACCTTTCCGAAACCCATATGGAGCGTTGGTTTACTGTGCAAATGGTAGCGACGTTAGTGACGTTTATGTGCGTGGGCACCAACTGGTTTGCGAGGGTGAGTGCCTGACCTTAGACAAGGAAAGAGTACTTTTTGAAGCAAAAAAAGCACAATTAGAAGTGGCTAATCGTGCTGGCATGGTTTTGTAATAGTTAAAATATTATTGTTTTACAGCATGGACGATAACGCGGGCATCATCTAGTGGAGGATAACAGGTCACTAGGGTGAGCATTTGATCCGCTTGCGTGATGGTAAGGTCACTGTCAATTATGCTTCTGCTTCGTATATCTGCCAAATAGGTTTCGAAGGCTTCGCCTTCATAGTTTGGGTATATATAGTAGGTTTCTTTTTTGAGGTCTACTATATAAATAGAGAATATGTCATAGATGTTATCTTGGTACAGAGTATTAAAAATAATTTCTGGGTGAGATTCGTAGTATTCTTGCCCAGTAGCAGTATCTACATAATGGTTCAATTCAGAGAACATGTTGTTTGCTCGTATGGTATGTCCATATACTAGAATATTATTGTCGTCTTGCAGGTCATTCCTGTAATCCATGAAAATGGTTCCGGTGGCAGACCAAACACCACTGTATGCGTGCTTCAAATAAAAGACATTATCTTTACCCTGGACTACAGGCAAGTCAATCGTGGTATCTTCTATCTTAATCCAACCCACAGTATCTGGATTTTCATCTAATAGAGTCAGGTATTCTTCTCGAATACCCCAATTCTGCGGTTTTTCCTCTGATTCATCAGCGGGTATTTCTATTTCGCTAGACGCGTTTTCTCCCATGGCTTGGTAGAAAGTGTCTTTTATTCTTTCATTTTCTTCAATAGCTTTATTATACTGATATATATTCCAAAAATGCAGGCTGATTAAAAAACAACCGGCTAAAATCATCAACAACAAGATGATATTAATTATGCGTTTTTTCATATGATATCCTCCTAGGCATAGCATAACATACTTGTGAGATTGTTAGAATTATTTTGGGCACTTGCAAGAAGTAGCAAGTGATTGAAAGCTATTCTAAAAGAAAGGCTTTTTAGGATCAATCTGATTTTGGCTAGAGAAAAAGATGACGGGAAGGTATGGACAAGGAGAGGTTTCATGCTATAATATTAACGAAATTAATGATGAAGCTTGTTTAAGCTATGGATGATTAGCTCAGTTGGTTAGAGTGCTTGCTTGACATGCAAGAGGTCACCTGTTCGAGTCAGGTATTGTCCACCAATAACTTTCTTCCCTACAGGGAAGGAAGTTTTTTTATTGCCAAGCGCGAAACAAGTAAGCAATTCTATTGAAGAAATAGAATAACGACTAGTGATTTTTAGCAAAATATGCGCTTGGAAAACCAAGAATTTTTGAAAACCAATAAATTAGGACTGGACAGTATGGGTTAGCATGCTATAATAGAAAAAGTCTTAATAAATGGAGAGGTGGCCGAGTGGCTGAAGGCGCACGATTGGAAATCGTGTTGACGCTAATACCGTCACGGGGGTTCGAATCCCCCTCTCTCCGCCATTATGAGTTTGCCGTACTAGACGGGGAGGTAGCGGTGCCCTGTACTCGCAATCCGCTATAGCGAGGTCGAATACCTTTACGAGGGGATTGTTTTGGAGGTCAGCCTACCATAAGTGGTGTTGATTGCTGGGCCCTTCGCAACGGAAACTCATGAATCCCGTCAGATCCGGAAGGAAGCAGCGGTAAGTGAATCTTTTCGTGTGCCGAAGGTCTACCTGGCAGGAGCTAACTGTGGTTAGTAACGCTTGGAGATAGTTTTCGAATTTAGGTGTACGGCAATATATTTTCAGATTTCTGCCTTAGCGGAAATCTGTTTTTTTATATAATTAAAGGGATAATTTGCTGAATTTTTGTTAAAATGATATGAGGGCTTTCTATGGAGGGACAAGATGAGCTATTTGGCACTATACAGGAAATACAGACCACAGACATTTGATGAAGTCGTTGGACAGAATCACGTTGTTGTGACCATAAAGAATGCACTGGCGAGTGGACGGACTAGTCATGCTTACCTATTTTGTGGTACCAGAGGAACTGGAAAGACCACGATGGCTAAAATTTTAGCCAAAACACTGAATTGCCTGAACCTTGAGAATGGGGAACCGTGCAATAAGTGTGAGCACTGCGTGCGAATCAACGAAGGGTCCTACATGGATATCTTGGAAATTGACGCTGCTTCCAACCGAGGGATAGATGAGATTCGTGAGCTTAGGGAAAAAATTAAATTATCTCCTGCCGAAGGAAGCTACAAGGTGTATATTATTGATGAGGTCCATATGCTTACACCGGAGGCGTTTAACGCTTTGTTGAAAACGCTTGAGGAGCCCCCAAAACATGCGGTTTTCATTTTGGCAACTACGGAGCCACACAAGATTCCGATGACCATCATATCTAGATGTCAACGATACGATTTTCATAGAATCGCGTTGGAAGATATTGTGGGAAGACTGAAGTTGGTTATCGATGAGGGAGGCTACCAAGCAGAAGATGAAGCCCTTCATCTTATCGCAAAGATGGCTGCTGGTGGGCTTAGGGATGCATTGGGCATGTTGGATCAATGCCTTAGCTCAAGCAGTGAAATGCTAAGTACAGCAAGAGTAGCTGATATTATCGGTGTTTCTGAGGATGAATTCTTATATGAATGGGTGGAACGAATTCGTCTAGGCCAAACGGCTAAAGCGTTGCTTGCGTTGCAAGATGCCCTGCAAAGAGGAAAACAGGCGGGACAACTACTTCGAGATCTGATTCAATACTTTCGTGACTTGCTTATTCTTCAACTTGGTGAAGGAAGTATGGATTTGGTAAGTACGACAAAGGAACAGGCCTTGCTCATGCAGGCACAAGGCGAGACCATTGGCAGAGATAAAATTTTGGCCATGGTCGAACAATTGGCACCGTCACAGAATAAAATGAAATATGAGGGAGACGGTCAGCTTCTGCTTGAAGTGGAAGTCATAAAATTGTCTCGTAGATTTGATGAAGAAATACCAGTTCCTGACAAGGTCCCAGCTCGTAAGCAGGAGTCTAAGCCTGAAGTGATACCCGTGAAGGCAGAAGCTCCCAAGACAGAGAGTGAGGGTGTGAAGAAAACGCAACCAGAACTCAAAAAGACCCAAGCTGAACCGGCTGTGGCAATACCAGCTAAAGAGGAACAACCCGCTAGTGAAATGCTGAATACAAACCAAGAACTTTCTGCTGACGTAGAAGATCTTTGGGAAAAGGTTTTAGAACAACTTAAGGAGCAGAGGGAAATTACCACATTGGCCTTCGTCAAAGAAGGAACGCCGAAAATGAAAGATGGAAGACTCGTACTATGCTTCCCGGCTTCCTATGAGTTTCATAAGAAAAATGCGGAAAAACCAGAAAATAGAAAAAAAGTAGAGGCATGCATTCAAAAGACGAGTGGCCAAAAATGTGCGGTAGTTTGTACTTTAGAAGAAACAGAGGCGGAAGAAAAAGTCGAAACGAGCGATATTGTTAATACGGTAAAACGAATTTTTGGTGAAGATAAAATCATAATAATGGAGGATTAGTACAATGGGATTTGGCAACATGAAGAATATGATGAAACAGGCACAGAAGATGCAAGCCGAGATGGCTCGAGTTCAAAAGGAATTGGAAGAAAAAGAAGTAGAAGCTACAAGTGGCGGTGGAGCGGTACATGTGGTTGTTAGTGGTAAACTGGAGTTGAAGCAACTGGAGATTGATCAAGATGCAATTGATCCAGAGGATAAAGAAATTCTAGAAGATATGATTTTGGGTGCTGTAAATGAAGGACTGAGAAAAGCGCAAGATTTGGCATCTAGTGAAATGCAGAAAGTGACCGGAGGCCTGAGCTTGCCCGGAATGTAGGGGAAATAATGCGGAATGTTAAGGCGATAGAGAACCTAATCAAGCAACTGACCAAGCTTCCTGGCATTGGACCTAAAACGGCTCAAAGACTGGCTTACAAAATTTTGTTTATGCCAGAGCAGAGTGTGCGTCAAATGGCAGATGCTTTGATTGAGGTCAAAGAGACAATAGTGGAATGTCCGGTGTGCTTTAACCTAACAGATGTTACACCCTGCCAAGTATGCACGGATGAAACTAGAAGCGACAAGATACTCTGTGTGGTTGAGGAGCCGAAGGATGTTTTTTCCATAGAACGATCAGGAAAGTTCGGAGGCCGTTACCATGTGCTTCATGGTTCTATTTCGCCGATGGAGAACATTGGGCCTGAAGATTTGCGTATTGAAGAATTGATTAATCGCGTCGAAAAGGGAAACTTTGCAGAGGTTATCTTAGCTACAAATCCTTCAGTTGAAGGAGAAGCAACATCAATGTATATTGCAAGGTTACTGAAGGGCAAGGTGGAACGGGTTAGTAGACTAGCTCATGGACTTCCCATCGGTGGTGAATTGGAGTATGCGGATGAGCTGACGCTAGGCTATGCACTAGAGGGCAGGAAAGATTTTTAACAGAAATGAATTTACGATTCATAATAATTAGAATTGTGATATAATCTTATAGTCCATTTGGGCAAAAATCGCCGATTTGTTAAATAACCTTGAACAATCGGCTGAAAAAGATAGCAGGGCTTAACACCATTAAGCCTTTTCTATAATATTTTGATAATGGAGGAGAACATTCTATGGGAAAATACATGAAAACCATGGATGGTAATACTGCAGCAGCACATGTAGCTTACATGTTTACTGATGTTGCAGCAATTTACCCCATTACTCCGTCTTCACCAATGGCGGAGTATGTTGACGTATGGTCGGCTACAGGAAGGAAAAACCTTTTTGGTCAGACGGTACACGTTGCTGAATTACAGTCCGAAGGAGGAGCTTCAGGTGCGGTACATGGTGCTCTTGCAACAGGTGCGCTTACTACAACCTTCACAGCCTCACAAGGACTTTTGTTAATGCTACCAAATATGTATAAAATCGCCGGCGAATTACTGCCGGGTGTATTTCATGTAAGTGCTAGGGCGGTAGCTGGTCATGCTTTATCTATTTTTGGCGACCATTCTGATGTAATGGCGGTAAGACAGACTGGTTTTGCTATGCTAGCATCTGGTAGTGTCCAAGAGGCAGCTGACTTGGCTGGTGTTGCTCACCTAGCAGCCATTAAGGGACAAATTCCATTTGTTCATTTCTTTGATGGATTCAGAACTTCTCATGAAATCCAAAAGATTGAACTGTTGGATGATGAAGAATATAGAGATTTGGTGGATTGGGATAAGGTTAAAGCCTTCCGTGACAATGCACTAAACCCAGAGCATCCAGTAACCAGAGGAACGGCACAAAATCCTGACATCTATTTCCAAGCTAAAGAATCTGCAAACCGTTTTTACGATGAGACAGCAGATATCGTAGCAGACTACATGGAGAAGATTGGTGAGAAAACAGGTAGAACCTATAAACCGTTTAGCTATTACGGTGATCCTGAAGCGGAAAACATCATAATTGCCATGGGCTCAGTTACTGAGACCATAGAAGAAACGGTAGATTACCTTAACAAACAGGGCAAAAAAGTGGGTGTACTAAAAGTCCATCTGTTCAGACCATTTTCATCTAAATATCTATTGTCTGAGCTTCCTGCCAGTGTGAAAAAAATTGCAGTATTGGATCGTACCAAGGAACCTGGTGCAATGGGAGAACCTTTGTATCAAGAAGTTCGTTCCTTATTCTATAGAAGAGAAAATGCACCAGTGATTGTTGGTGGACGCTATGGATTGGGTTCTAAGGACACTACACCAAACCAAATTGAGGCGGTCTACGCTAACCTAGAAGGTGAAATGAAGGATGGTTTCACACTTGGTATTGTTGATGATGTGACCAACCTATCCTTACCAGTTGGGAAAACACTAGTAACTTCTCCGGAAGGCACCATTTCTTGTAAATTCTGGGGTCTAGGTTCAGACGGAACCGTAGGTGCCAACAAGAGTGCTATTAAGATTATTGGTGACAATACCGACATGTATGCACAAGGATATTTTGCCTATGACTCCAAGAAGTCTGGCGGTGTCACCATGTCTCACTTGCGTTTCGGTAAGAACCCGATTAAATCAACTTATCTGATCAACAATGCAGAATTTATTTCATGTTCGCAACATGCCTATGTTAATCAGTATGATTTACTAGCAGGAATCAAAGAGGGTGGCATATTCCTTTTGAACAGTAGCTGGGATGCAGAAGAACTGGAAGAAAAAATTCCGGCTTCTTTGAAGCGTGACATTGCTTCTAAGAAAGTTAAGTTCTACACGATTGATGCCACTGGTATTGCTGGAGCGATTGGACTAGGTAATCGGACTAACATGATTATGCAATCCGCTTTCTTCAAGCTTTCAGAAGTTATTCCTTTGGATGAAGCCATTGGCTATTTAAAAGATTCCATTGAGAAAGCTTACGGCAAAAAAGGTGAGAAGATTGTAAAAATGAACTGGGATGCAGTAGACAAAGGCGTAGATGCGCTAGTTGAAGTTAAGGTGCCGGCTAGCTGGGCTAACGCTACTGATGAAGCGAAACCAGATAAAGAAGTTCCTGAGTTTATTGAAAAAGTAGTAATCCCTGTCAACAGACAGACGGGTGACTCTTTGCCAGTAAGCACTTTCTTGGGTGCTGAAGATGGCCACTTCCCACAGGGTACTTCTGCTTATGAAAAACGTGGTATTGCAGTGAAGATCCCTGAGTGGATTAG